>NZ_JBFHQR010000029.1:0-20449 GCF_041592135.1 Porticoccus sp.
CAGCGCAGGTAGCGGGTGATGACGTCGAACGCCACCAGCACCCGGGCGTGACCGATATGGCAGTAGTCGTAGACGGTGATGCCGCACACGTACATGCGAATCTTGCCCGCTTCGATGGGTTTGAAGACCTCTTTCTGCCGGGTCAGGGTGTTATACAGTGTCAGTGCCATGGTGCTCGGTTCTTTCATTTTTTGGGGCCACCGGGCGGCCCGCTGTGAATTCAGTGCCAGTTAATGTCGCAATCAGTCTTTCCAGGTATCCCGCAGGCCGATGGTGCGGTTGAATACCGGCTTGTCGGCGCTGCTGTAGCGGCTGTCGAGGCAGAAATAGCCCTCCCGCTCGAACTGGTAGTGATCGCCCACAGAAGCATCCGCCAGGCCGATTTCGCCCTTGCAGCCCTGCAGGATCTGCAGCGACTCGGGGTTGATGAAATCCAGGAAATTGCGCTCGCCCGCCTCCGGGGCCGGATCGCTGAACAGCCGGTCGTAGAGGCGCACTTCGCAATCCACACACTCTGTAGCCGACACCCAGTGAATCACGCCGCGGGGGCGGATACCTTCCGGTGGATCTTCCCCAAGCGTACCGGGGATAATTTCTGCCAAAATTTCGACAATCTCACCCGATGCATCCTTCACCATGTCGTTGGCCTGGATGACATAACCTCCACGCAACCGCACCCACTCGCCGGGCACCAGCCGCTTGAATTTCTTGCGGGACAGGCTGCTGTCCTCGTTGAAGTCTTCCCGGTCGATATAAATTTCCCGGGTAAACGGCAATTGGCGTTCGCCCAGATCATCACGGTTGGGATGACCGGCGGCGCTGAGCATTTCCACCTCACCCTCGGCCACATTGGTGAAGGTGACTTTCAGCGGGTTCAGCACGCACATGGCGCGGGCGGCGTTGTCGTTCAGGTCGTCGCGAATAAAGTGCTCGAACTGGGCCATGTCCACCACGCCGTCGGTCTTGGCCACCGCCAGGCTGTCGCAGAAGTTGCGGATCGCCGCCGGCGATACACCGCGACGGCGCAGGCCGGAAATGGTGGGCATGCGCGGATCGTTCCAGCCATCCACATGGTTCTCATCCACCAGCTGCTTGAGTTTGCGCTTGCTGGTGATGTTGTAGTTCAGGTTGAGGCGGCCAAACTCGTACTGGTGCGGCCTGGACGGCACCGGCAGATTGTCGATAAACCACTCGTAGAGGGGTCGGTTGGCGGCGAACTCCAGGGTGCAGATGGAGTGGGTCACCCCCTCGATGGCATCTTCCTGGCCGTGGGCGAAATCGTAGGAGGGGTAGATATTCCACTTGTCGCCGGTGCGGTGGTGGGCGCGCTTCTTGATGCGGTACAGCACCGGGTCGCGCATATTGATATTGGGCGAGGCCATGTCGATTTTGGCACGCAGGGTCATGCGGCCCTCGGCGATGTCGCCGTTTTTCATCTGTTCTAACAGAGCCAGGTTTTCCGCGACGGCGCGGTCGCGCCAGGGGCTATTCTTGCCCGCCTCGGTGAGGGTGCCGCGGTACTCGCGCATCTGCTCGGCGTTCAGCTCGCAGACAAAGGCCTTGCCCTCGCGGATCAGCTGCTGGGCCCAGCCGTAGAGCTGGTCGAAATAGTTGGAGGCGTAGCGGATTTCACCGTCCCACTGGAAGCCGAGCCAGCGCACATCCTCGATGATGGCGTTGACGTATTCGTCCTCTTCCTTCTCCGGGTTGGTGTCGTCAAAGCGCAGGTTGCAGGCACCGCCGTACTGGGCCGCCAGGCCAAAATTCAGGCAGATGGATTTGGCGTGACCGATGTGCAGGTAACCGTTGGGTTCCGGCGGAAAGCGGGTCACCACCTTCTCTACCGCGCCCTCGGCGAGGTCGCGGCTGATAATCTGCTGAATAAAATTGAGCGGTTTATTATCGTCTGCCATACTGCCGGGCCGCAGGGGCCATCCTCCGTAAAAAAGAGCCGGATTATAGCCTCCGGGGAACAGCGTATAAACAACTGATCGCCCCAGAGCCCAAGTTTTCCAGAGCACCGCCCTTCATGCGACCCAACACCCGCGCCATTCTCTACCTGCAACTGTGCCTGCTGATCTTCCTGCTCGGCGACTCGGTGGCGAAGAAGCTGCTGGAAAGCATCCCCCTCGGCCAGTTGATGTGCCTGCGCACCGCCGCCTCAATTCTGGTGCTTACCCTCATCGTGGTGGCCAGCGGCCGGGTGGCGCTGCTGAAAATCAGCAAGCCGCTGCACCACCTGTTGCGCAGTCTGTTCTTCGCGCTGATCAGCCTCGGTTACTACGTGGCGGTGAAGTACTTTCCCATGAGCGCAGTGGCGGCAGCGCTGGCCGGGGCACCGATTGTTATCTCGGCCATTTCGCCGCTGGTGCTGCGGGAAAACGCCAACACCGTGCAGTGGCTGGCCACCCTCACCGGCTTTGTCGGCGTCTGCCTGGTGCTGAAACCGGATTTTTCCCAGCTGGGCTGGAATTATGTCGCACTGCTGACCCTACCGCTGTCCTACGCCGGCATGATCCTGTGGTCGCGCTACCTGTCGCGCACCGAGTCGGACTGGTCGATGAATTTCTATATCTACTTTCCGCTGTTGCTGCTGTCGCTGTTCTGGCCCGGCGAATGGATTGCCATCGGCACTGTCGATTGGGTACTGATTCTGCTGTCCGGCAGTTGTTGTGCGTTCGGTTTCATCCTGATGGTGGCGGCCTTTCGCATCGGCAAGCCGGTGGTGGTGGCGCCCTTCGAATACACCTCGATCATCATGGTCACCGGGGTGGATATACTGTTCTGGCAGTTCTTCCCGAATTCGGTCATGTGGTTGGGCATCGGCCTGATTCTGCTGTGTGCGGCGGTACAGGGCTGGCAGGCGCGGATCGAACCGCCGGTGATCACCCCCCACCTGCGCCCGGAAGACACCCACAGCCCGTAACCCCGGAACGGTTTTCATTAACCACCGAAAAACGTACCATACGGACCTCTTTTGACCGTTACAGGAACCAAGCCACATGATTACCCTGCACACCAATTACGGCGACATCCGCATCGAACTGAACTTTGACAAGGCGCCTGTTTCCGCTGCCAACTTCCTGAAGTACTGCCGCGACGGTTTCTACGAAGGCACCATCTTCCACCGCGTGATCGACGGCTTCATGATCCAGGGCGGCGGTTTCACCCCCGACATGCAGCACAAGGCTGCCGGCGACCCGATCGAGAACGAAGCCGACAACGGCCTGGCCAACGAAGCCGGCACCCTGGCCATGGCGCGTACCAGCGATCCGCATTCCGCCAGCTCGCAGTTCTTTATCAATGTCTCCAACAACACCTTCCTCAACCATTCCGGCAAGAACCCCCAGGGCTGGGGCTACGCGGTATTTGGCAAGGTGGTCGACGGTATGGACGTCGTCAACCAGATCAAGGAAGTAGCGACTGGCCGCAACGGTATGCACCAGGACGTTCCGACCGCGCCGGTGGAAATCCAGAAGGTCACCGTTGGCGAAGAGTATGCGGACAAGTAATCGTCCCCGGCGCAGGTCCGACAGGCTGCGGCGATGTCCACACTGCTGATCTCCGACCTGCATCTCTCCCCAGAACGCCCGGCGGTCACCCGGGCATTTTTGGCTTTTCTGCACGCTGAGGCCCGCCAGGCCGAGGCCCTGTACATCCTCGGCGACCTGTTCGAGTCCTGGATCGGCGATGACGACCCGGCCCCCCTGGCCCGGGAGGTGATCGGCGAGCTGAAACAGCTCAGCGACAGCGGCACCAGGCTGTACTTCCTGCACGGCAACCGGGATTTCATGATCGGCCGGCGCTTCGCCCGGGAGACCGGCAGCACCCTGCTGCCCCAACACCACATCGCCAAACTGGGCGGGCAAAAAGTCCTGCTGCTGCACGGCGATACCCTGTGCACCGAGGATGAGGCCTACCAGAAGTTTCGGCGCATTTCCCGCAACCCGCTGGTGAAGTTTGTGCTGCGCAACCTGCCCCTGAAGAAGCGCCAGCGCATTGCCGCCGACTGGCGCCGCAAGAGCATGGCGGCCAACGCCAACAAGGCGGACAACATCATGGATGTCAGCACCGCCGAGGTGCGACGATTCCTCAAAGACTTCGGGGTGAAGCGCATGATCCACGGCCACACCCACCGCCCGGATCGCCACAGCCTGCCCGGTGGCGAGCGGCTGGTGCTGGGGGACTGGCACCGCCGTGGCTGGTATATCCTCGTTGAAGGCGAGCAGCCGCCGGAACTGATTTCCTTTCCGATTGAAGACTAATTGGGGGTTGAGGCCCTGAGCGCGTCATTCAGCCCTGAGCGCATCGATAGGACTGAGTTTGGTCGCGTTCAGTGCCGGGCGCACCCCCGCCATCAGCCCGATCAGCATGGAGACCAATAGCGCCGCCACCACCATATCGGCTTGCAGCGCCACCGGCAGCGCCGGAACGAATAGCTGCGCCGACAGCACCAGTAGCGCGATCACCAGCACCCCCGCCAGACCGCCGATCAACCCCAGCATCACCGCCTCCCCCAGAAACAGGTTGCGCACCTGGCGGCGGGTACTGCCCAGTGCCCGCAACAGGCCCACTTCGGCAGTGCGCTCGGTCACCGTTATCATCAGGATGGTGGTAATGCCCACCGCGCCCACCAGCAGCGAGATCGCCCCCAGTCCGCCGCCGGCGTATTTGAGGATGCGCAGGATATTGTCCATGGTGGCCATCATCTGGTCCTGGGTGACGATGGTGAAATCCTCGAAACCGTGGCGCTCGATCAACAGGCGCTTGACGCTGTCGGTGAGGGCATTGGTGGCCACCGAAGGGCTGTAGAAGATATCCACTTCCATCAGGCTCTCGCGGTTGAAAATTTGCAGGCCCTTGTGGGCGGGGATATAGATCATGTCGTCCAGGTCGGTGCCGAGAAACTGGCCCTTCGGCGCCATGACACCGATCACCCGGAAGCGGTTGCCGCCGATGTGGACGAATTCCCCCAGCGGATTGGCGTTGCCGAACAATTCCCGCTTCAGCTTGCTGCCCAGCACGGCAAAAGCGCGCGCCCGGTAGACGTCCTCCTCCGGCAGGAACGAGCCCTGGGCGACTTCCAGCTTCCAGGCCCTGTCGGCCAACGCGCCGACCCCGGCCACATCGGTATAGCGGCTGCGCCCCACGGCCTTGATCTGGGCGGTGCCAAACACCACCGGCACCACCTGCTGCACGCCGGGGATACGATTCAGCGCCTCGGTATCCTCCAGGGACAGGGGGCGGGTGGTATTGAGGATGCCACTCATGCCGAAGGTTTCGGTCTTGCCCGGGGTAATGGCGACGATATGGCTGCCGAACTGGGTAAATTCCTGGATCACGAACAGCCGCAGTCCCTCACCCAGGGAACTGAGCAGCACCATGGCGGCGATGCCGATGGCAAAGCCGACAATGGTCAATGTCGAGCGCATGCGCTGCATCCACAATGCCCGCACCACCCAGCGCACATAATCGACGAAGCTCATCCGCCCTGCCCCCGCAGCGCCAGCACCGGGTCCAGGGCCGCCGCCCGGCGCGCCGGGATCAGCGAGAACACCAGCCCCGCCAACAGCGCGGTGCCCACCGCCGCGGGCATCGACCACCAGGGTGGCGCCAGCGGGAACACCGGCCACAGCCGCGCCATCACCAGCACCGCCACCCAGGCCACGGCGATGCCGGCGGCGGAGCCCATGCTGACCAGCAGCAATGACTCGCCGAGGAACAGTTGCCGCACCTGGCGACTGCTGCCACCGAGGGCTTTCAGCAGGCCGATCTCCTGGCGCCGCTGGCTGACGGAAATCAGGCTGATGTTCATGATCAGGATACCGGCCACTAACAGGCTGATGGCGGCAATGGCGGCGATGGCCAGGGTCAGGGTGGTAAGAATGTTGTTGAACGCCGCCAGCATGGAATCCTGGCTGATCAGGGTAATGTCGTCGTCGCCCTCGTGGCGCTCGCGGATCACCGCCCGCACCCGCGCCTCGGCGCGGGGGAAATCGGCATTGCCGTCCAGCTCCATCAGCACCCGGAACAGTCCCGGCGTGTTGAACATCTGCTCGGCGGTGCGCACCGGCACAATCACCATATCCCGCAGATCCAGGCCGAGGGATTCACCGCGCTCCTCCAGCACCCCGATCACCCGCATGCGGCGGTCGCCCACCCGCACCCACTCGCCGATGGCCCGGCGATTGCCGAACAATTCCTTTTTCAACTTGGAGCCCAGCACACAGATGGCCATGGCCTCGCTGCGGGTGCGCTCCGGCAATATCTCGCCCTGGGAGACGTTGAGCTGGCGCACCTGGAAAATTTCCGGGGTGCTGCCCAGCACGATGACCTCGCGGGAACGGCTGGCCAGCGCCACCGGAGCGGTGCCGGCGATCACCGGCGCCACCGCCCGGATCGCCGGAATGCGTTCCAGGGCCTGGGCGTCCTCCAGGGTCAGGTCGCGGGGGGCGGCGCCATAAATGGGCGGTGCGCCGCCGGTGGTTTCCTTGCGACCGGGCAGGATAATCAGCAGCTGGTTGCCGAGGGCCGAAAACTCCCGGTCTATATAGCGGCGAGCGCCCTCGCCGAGGCTGGTGAGCAGAATGACCGAGGCCACCCCGAGTCCCACCGCCAGCAACAGCAGCGCGGTGCGCACCCGGTGGCGCAGGAACAACTGGCCGTTAAAGTGCAGTTGGTCCAGCAGCCGCATTGCCGTCACCACTGTCAGCTTCGATCTGACCATCCACCATGCGAATACGCCGCCCGGCCCGTTTGCCGAGATTGCCGTCGTGGGTTACCACCAACAGGGTAATGCCCTCGCTATTCAGGCCCTCCAGGACTTCCACCACCTCCTGTCCCGAAGCCTGGTCCAGGTTGCCGGTGGGTTCGTCCGCCAGCAGCAGGCGCGGTTTCATGACGATCGCCCGGGCGATGGCCACCCGCTGCAATTGTCCACCGGACAGTTGATTGGGGCGGTGCCCGGCGCGATCGGCCAAACCCACCTGCTCCAGCACGGCCATGGCCTTCTGGCGGCGCTGTTTGGGGGCCAGCCCCGCCAACATCATCGGCAGCTCGACATTTTCCAGGGTGGTGAGCCGGTTCACCAGGTGAAAGGCCTGGAAGATAAAACCGATGTAATCCGCCCGCAGCCGCGCCCGCGCCTCCTCCCCCAGGCGCTCGGTGGTGATGCCGTCCAGCCGGTAGCAGCCGCTGTCCGGGCGATCCAGCAGGCCGACCATATTGAGCAGGGTGGACTTGCCGGAACCGGAGGGACCCATCACCGACAGGTACTCGCCAGCTTTGATGGTGATATTGACGTCCCGCAGCGCTCGCAGGGGCGATTCACCCACCTGGTAGGTCTTGTTGATCCCCTGCAGTTCAATCATCGGCATTCTGGCCAATTTTTGCCGGCGCGCCGACCTCGACCCCGGCACTGCCGATATTGCTGACGATCTGTTCGCCCTCCGCCAGACCTTCCAGCACCTCGGTGTAGCGCCAGTTGCCCAGACCCTTGCGAATGGCCCGGCGGCGCAGATAACCGTCGTCATCCAGTACCAGCACAAAGCCGTCATCGACAATCAGTTCGGAGGGAATGCGCAGGGCGCCGTCGCCACTGGCGAGAATGATCTCCATATCGGCGCTGTAGCCCGCCAGCAGATGCACAGCCTCGGGCAGCGTGTCCAGCTCCGCTTCCACCTCCACGGTGCGCGCCTGTTTTTCCACGTCGAGGATGTACGGCGAGATGCGCCGCACCCTGGCCGGGAAGATTTTGTCGCGGAAGGCATCCAGGGTCACCCGCACCGGCATGCCCACCGCGATATCGGAGGCATCCACCTCGTCGATGGGCGCACTGATGTAGTGGCAGCCGTCGGTGAGCAGGTCGATGGCCGGCGGGGTCATCACCCCGGGGGGCGAGGGTGTAGCGTATTCCCCCACCTCGCCGGTCACTTCCGCCACGGCGCCGTCAAAGGGCGCCCGCAAATAGGTCTGCTCGAGCACCGCCGCGGCGGCAGACACTGTAGCTGCGGCCTGTACCTCTCTAGCCTTGGCGGCCTCGCAACTGGCGGAGCTAGCTTGGGCGCGGGACGCGGCCACGTCAGCGGACTCCGCGGAGACCAGGTTCTTGCTGGCGAGATTGGTGAGGCGCTTTGCCTCCCGCAGGTCTGACTGGGCGGCAATACAGGTGCTCTGGCGCTCCCGCTGGGCTGACAGCTGCGAGGCCCTGGCCACGTCAAGCTGCGCCTCCCGGTCCTTGTTCCACAGCACCATCAACAGCTGGCCCGCCTTGACCTGGTCGCCCTCTTTCACCAGCAACTGGTCGATGCGACCGCCGATGGACAGCGCCAGCCGGGAACGCTGACAGGCCTTGACCGTGCCGGCGCGGGTATTGGCCACGGTGCGCTCCACCAGCCCCCGTTCCACCGTTGTCACGGTCACGGTCACCGGTTGCGGCCGGGACCAGTAGTAGAACAATGCCGCCAATCCCACCGCGATCAGCAAGGTGACCAACCATTTCTTCATCCAGAACGCTCCCTCTTCAGCGGCACAGCGGTTTTCAGATTAAATCATAGCCGGTGATCCCACGCAGGCGATTTGATCTGGGCCATCTCCAGCGCGCGGGCATAAAAAAACGGCCCGCAGGCCGTTTGGAGTTAATTCGTGAACCAACCCTAGACACACTTGGTGGTGGCCGAGGCATCCATAAAGGGCCCGTCCACGCACAGCCGCCGCCCGTCCGGTGCCGCACAGGCGCCACAGAGGCCCACTCCGCACTTGGTCAGGTAGTCGACGGCGCTGTGGATGCGGTCGTCGCCGCAGAACTCCCGCTCCACGGCAATGGCGGCGTGCACCATCGGTGCCGGGCCACAGTTGTAGAACATCAAATTGCCGCGCTCCGCCTCGGAAAGGCCCTGCAGGTAATCCCGCAGCAGCTCGGTGACAAAGCCGTGGTAGCCCGCGCTGCCGTCATCGGTGGCAATGTGCACCGGGGCGATTTTTTCGCACTCCTCGATGAAATAGAGGCGCCCCGCAGTGCGCGCGCCGGTGAAAATCTCGGTATCGGGGAAGTCCCGGGCCAACTGGTACACCGCCGCCAGGCCGGTGCCGCCGCTGACGGTGATGATTTTCGCACCCTCCGGCGGAGACACAGGAATCCCGTGGGGGCCGCGCACATAGGCCTCGGTGCCGGGCTGCAGGCTCATCAGGTCGTGGGTGAACAGGCCCAGGTCGATCACCGCCAGGGAGAACGGATCGTCGGTGAGCGCCGAGAAGGGTTTTTCACCTAGCCCCGGAATCCACAGGAACACGAACTCGCCGGCCTTGAGATTGATCTTGCGGTCAAAAGTGAGGATGCAGATGTCGTCGCAGACCCGCTGGTTGGACACCAGGGTCACCGGGCGGAACTGCATGTCCACGTCGTAGCGAATCAGGCGCTCGGCATCGTTGCTGCCCTGGGCCATATCCGCTTCCAGCGTCTTGAAATACTGGCCCATCTGCTCGGTGGTCAGGCCAACCAGGGATGAACCCACGCCCACCACGGTGGCACCCGCATCCCGGTAGGCGCGCACATCGTCGGCACTGCTGACGCCGCCGCAGCCGATAATCGGGCAATCCACCGCCGCGGCCACTTCGCGCACGCACTTCAGGCCGATGGGCAGCACGCCCTTGCCGGACATGCCGCCGACACCGTTGCTCAGCACCGGGTGGCCGTGGGCGGAGGTGTAACCGGGACCCAGGGTGTTGATGGCACAGAGGCCGTCGGCGCCGCCGGCCACCGCCGCCCTGGCGATCTCGGCGATATTGTCGGTATTGGGGGTCAGCTTCGGGATCACCGGAATATCCACTGCGGCTTTCACCGCCGCGGTGATTTCCCGCACCAGTTCCGGGTCCTGGCCCATGGCCATGCCGTAGCCCTTGGCGTGGGGACAGGACAGGTTCAGCTCCAGGCCGTCGGACACCGGCGCCATGATCTTCGCCACCTCGACGAATTCCTCGACGCTGCCGCCGAAGATGGAGGTGAGCAGGAAGCGGTCCTCCGGCACCCGCAGGGTCGCCAGTTGCGCGGCCAACTGCTCCGCACCGGGATTGGTCAGGCCCACCGCATTGACGAAACAGCCGGGGGCGTACTGGCTGATCACCGGCTCCCGATAGCCCGCCCGGGGCGCCAGGCCGACACTTTTGGTGGTCATCACCCCCACTTCCGGCATGGTGTCAAAGATGCGCTGGATAATGGAGGTCGCGGTGGTGACGATGCCCGAGGGAATGGTAAGCGGCGAGGTGATCTGCTTGGTAAAAAACGGTATTTTCGACATCGAAGGGATCTGATCTAAACGGTTGGATGGCAAGGTGCGAAGGATAAACGTCTGCGGGGGTTAAATCCACCGTGAGAGTATGGAGTCCTGATCTCCCCCCAAAATGAACCCTGTCACTTTTATCTGGCGGCGCAATCACCAGACCACTTAAAACCAGCCCTGCTCCATAAAGAAAAAAGGGTACGAAGTCGGTCTTTAAACCGGACTTAACGAGTCCGACAATTCAGTTATTGGCAACCCTAACTACATATAAGGCCCAAGCCCCTTGAAAGAAGCGGACGTAGAAATGACCACTGACCGAGGTGAAATTATCGCGATCATGGAGCCCCTGCAAATCGGTGACGGCTCCCCTCACCGCCCGGCTTTGACGGAACTCGCCGTAGAGCTTGCAGCAAAGTCAGCGGGTTTTAGGCGCAGCCTGCCTGATGGAATTGTCACAGCATTAGCCAATCTGGTCCGCGCCATGAATTGTTACTACTCGAACCTCATTGAGGGACACAACATACATCCCGTCGATATTGAGTGTGCCATGCGGGACGACTGCTGATGTCTGCCTTGAACCTAGTGTGGCTAGGAAATGACCTGGTATCAGGGTTTGATAACACCCAATATGACGGCGATATTAGCCAGTTCTGCGGCAGTGTTGACCTTGAGTTTGCTTTTGATTTTCGTGTTGTAATTGGCCACTGTTTTATAGCCAAGACACAAATCGCGCGCTGCTTCATGGACCGTCATACCGCCCGCCAGCCGACAAAATACATCAAATTCCCGTGGCGACAATAAATCCACCACTTCACGATAACATTCGATATCCCGGTGCCGAACATCACAAATCTCAGGCAGCAATGCCTGCTCGATATAACGCTTGCCTTGTGCAACCGTTCTTACCGCTTCAGCCAGCACCTCCGCAGCGCTGTTCTTGCTGACATAGCCTTTGGCACCAGCCTGCAAGGCACGTTCGACATACACCGGTTCATCATGAAAGCTGTAGACCAGGATCACGGCTTTCGGCGCTTGCCTGTATAAACGGCGAATCGTTTCCAGGCCGCCGATACCCGGCATGGATAAATCCATCACGACCACATCCGGTTGCAGCCGTTCATATTCCTGGGCTACGAGTTCGCCACGGTTGACCTCCTTAATCTCCCCGATAAACGGTTGCGATAACAGCAGAATCCTGAATCCGGCACGAACAACTTCATGGTCATCGACCAAAAGGATACTAATCCTGTTTTGATTCATCTTGCTGTTTCTCTATAAAAGGCATGCTGGCTTTTACGCTGACCCCCTGCTCCGGTTCTGACTCAAAACTGAAACGCCCACCGAGATTTTCAACCCGCTCGCGCATGGCCCGCACGCCGAACCCCTCACCTTCTGCCTGACCGCCTATGCCGTTGTCCTCTACATTGATAACGACCTGGTCATCATCATCAGAATGGCTGTGTGTCACCGTCACCTTGACGCTATCCGCACGGGCATGCCGTATCACATTGGTCAGACACTCCTGCACAATCCGGTATACATGGATCGCCACCTCATGACTGAGCAGCTCCAGACTGTCATCATAATCCAGCGTGACGAGTAGGTCCGAATGCCGGCGCCGGTATTCACTGACCAGATCAACCAGTGTCGCGCCCAACCCCAAATCAGCAAGGCTCAAAGGATGTAAAGTGCGCATCATCGAACGCACCACGCCGGACAAATGATTACATATCCCGATAATCGAGTCCGCAATAGCCCCCACATCGGCATCGGCTTGTTTACTCGCTACCGCCATGGCTTTTACCGCTGTTAATGACTGTCCCATCTCATCATGCAGCTCACGGGAGAGATGCCGTCTTTCATTCTCCTGAATATGCAGGGTATGTCGCGCCAATGACTGATTGTTTTGCCGGGCGTAATGCAAGGCTTCCGACAGGTTATTGACTTCGCTAGCAATCGCATCAAACTCGCTGATTTTGATGCTGGGCAGTTTTCCGTCGTATTCGCCCGATTCAACCTGACGCAGGCCGGATAAAATGGTGCCGACAGCACGCAACATGGAGTGGAAAACCATATTGATCGCCAGGAAGATCACCCCCACCATCAGCACAAGCGACCAAAAATAAGCTTGCGACTCACCCCAGGCCTCGGATATCTCATCCATGGGGTCCGCACTGATTTGAATTCGCCGCACGGAACCATCCGGCATCTTCAGGGGATACTCCGCCGCCAGATAGTCGGTCGTCACTGCCGCGACAAACCAGGCAGGCGGTTTTCTTGACGCTTCGCGCTCTGAAACAGTCAATATTTCAGTCACTGTGTCGCGCTCATCAATCAATGCAATCTGCACATGCCGCAGATGCCGTAACGCCTTGATTGACTGCAGCCAATCATCATTGTCCCGGATCATGTCTGCTTGATTGACTTCGGACTTGACCATCTGCATGACCAGGTGAAACGAGGATCGAAGTTCTCTCTCAACTGATTGGCGCGCCTGCCAGATCGCTATCGCGCCTCCTAGTATCAAAATCAGCAGCACCGACAACAGAATGCGTAAATTAATTAGACTTCTTAAGCTCATTTTTGTCCTGCAACCTGGAGTCATGAACACTTGCAGGCCAACTGAACCCGGCCATATCACCTTGAAAGGCCTGACCGCTCCGGTTCAATGGTTGCGCCATTGGTTTCAAAATTCCCTGTTTTCGCCCAGCCGGGAATACTAATCATGCGGGAAGCAGGGGGACCAGGAAAGACGTTCACTCGAACAATCGTATTCATTATCCCCCCCCAAAAAAGGCGCGACCATAAAGAATACTTCATGGCCATCCTCTGGCATCGCACTGAGAAAAGCTGACCCAGGAAATCTGAACAGCGCTGTAAGTGGAATCTCTACCTGATTTTAGGGCGCTGTAGCGCCCCCACTTACTTGTCATTTGCACTTATTTTCTTATGGGCAAAAAAATGCCAGTCAGCTTAACTGACTGGCATGACACTGCTGTGGTGCTGGCTTGAATTAGTGTGAACAGGCCCTAACTGGTTGGCTTAGAGGGCAATCTTAAATCCAATCCAGCCTGCTCTTGGGGCCCCGGCACCAACAAAACGCGGGTCATCCAGGTCCAGGCCAGGCGCTTCATCCGGTTCACCATACAGGCCAAAGTTTTCATATTCACTGTCAAACAGATTGTCGACTTTGGCAAAGAACTGAACATGTTTGTTCAGCTGGTAACGGCCGTGCAGATTAACCAATCGATAACCGCTGATCTTTTTGTCCTGGTTTGCTTCATCACCACGGTAGTACTGACTTGAATGATAAGAGGCCGTCGCACCTATAGATAATTTCGGTGTAAACGCGTAATCGACGCCGATTTTGACGTTGTGCTCAGGAATGCCCGGCAAGCGATCGCCTTTTTTCACTTCAAAGGTTTCCACCGCATCATCGACTTCACGGGCATAGAAGAAGCGATCTTCAAACGTGGCACGGATATAGGCATAGTTTGCGAACCAGCGCAGTCTCTCCTGGTGACCATTGACAGCCAACTCCAAACCGGCTCGAGCTGTTTTATCGATATTATCAAAATTACCCAACGTCAGACGCGGGTCGCTCACATCATCCTCAACATCCGGGAAGAAAAACAAATCATCTTTCAGCTGGGTATAAAACGCTCCGGCATTCCAGTTGATTGAACCATTCTGGCCTCTGAAACCGGCCTCGATGGTTCTGGCGACAACATCATCCAGCGGCGGATCAGCCAGAAAGGCATTGGGATAGGAACAGGGACTACTTTCTTCAGAACAGGTTAGTTCAGACGGGGTTGGCGCGCGATTGGATTCACTGTAGTTACCATAGACAGTCAGGTTGTCCCGCCATGCATAGGTTAAACCGGCAGTCGGGTTAAAGCGTTTGAATACATGCTTGTTGCCCGACTCGTTCAAATCCTGCTCACCACCTTCACTGGTACCGGAAATATCAATCTGGATCCAGTTATAGCGACCGCCAACCGTCAAGTCCAAACGCTCTGTTAGTGAGAGCGTGTTGGTGAAGAACAGACTGAACGTATCCGTTTCAATATCGCCATCAACCACCGTTTCATCAATAATGAAACCGGTTCCATCTGTGCCGCGGGTATCCGTAAAGCGGGCAATTTCAGACTGCGAGGAATGCGTTACATCCGAGCTATCGTAGGAAACACCCACAACCAGCTGATTGTTGCGCTCGAACAAATCATTTAAAAAAGTAGACTGCAAACCAAAGCCATAGCTATCTTGCTCGGTTTTACTGGTATTGTTGAGTGCGATAAATTCTTCGCTGCCATCAAAACCTAAAGGTGCAAATGGCGTAATCACTTCCCCGTCATCATCAACGATGTTGGCACCGTCAATTTCAAGCTCTGAACCATCACCATTGAATGTCGAGCGATCGCTGCGACGGTAATAGGTGTTGGCGGACAACAGCATGTTGTCATTAGCCCAATGGGAGCCATTCAGGGTAACCATGCGCAATTCATTTTGCGTATTATCCGGATGGGTAAATACGGCCTCGCGATCATCCGCCACCAGTTCAATTGGAGAAGCTCCGTTACCATTCAAGTCGCTGTCTACCGCGGTAATACCCAGATCCAGACTGCTGGTTTCATTTCGGTAACTTAAATTGGTAAAGAGCTGCTCAACCCTGGAAGGTGAAAAATCCCGCCAACCATCTTCTTTGGTAATCGAACCCGTTACAAAATAAGCAAAATTGTCATTACTGCCACCACTTTCGATCGTGCCGGAATCACGGCCAAATGAACCGCTATAAGCTTCAAGACTATGTCCCGGGTGAGTGAAACCATTTTTGGTTTCGATGGACAATGCGCCACCCAATGTATTCAAACCGAATAACGGATTGGAACCCGACATCATGTTCATGCTGGCAATCGCAGATTTTGGTAATAGCTCAAAATTGACGGCATCACCAAAGGGTTCGTTGATACGTATGCCATCCTGATAAACAGAGATACCCTGAGCATTACCCACTAATGGCGAAGCGGTAAAACCACGGAATTTTAAATCCGGTTGAAACGGATTGTTTTGTGCCTGGTTGATACTGATACTCATCATTGTCTGATTCATAAAATCAGAAATATCCAGTGCCTGTTGACGTTCGATATCCTCAGCGGTGGCCGTTTGCACATTGCCTGGAATCTTATCGGCCTCCAAGCCTACGCCATCTAGAGGTGTGATACCGACGACTTCGATATTTTCAAGTTGTAGATCAGGCTCAGCAGCATGACTGAAACCCGGGCTTAAAGCCGTAGCTATTAATACAGACAAGGCGCCGCGTCGAAATGTAACCGCCATACTTCGCTCCTACTGCGATCATGTTAAAAACAAAAGGGGATAGATCCATTTTCAGGCGGCTTCTATGCCAGGGAAGGCAAGAGTATTGGTGTCGCGATATCCGCACCAGTCAAAGCTCATGCCGCCATCTGGCAAGACCACAACGCCCGGCACCGTACAAGGCTGTTCGTTAAGGGATAACGAAAGACGGTCTTTGAGGTAGGCTTCATCGACCGCACCAAATGATGGTTAGCTTGTTGATATCGGCAGACGCTTGACCTTCGTCTTCTGTTGCATGGGAAATCATGCGTTAGCGATGGCCGTAGGGTCGTACCGATACACTTTGGTTTCAGGCTCGCCCCTATCCCCTTTCTCTGTTTATGAGTCAGGACAGTATTCGGCGCGGGGAGAATCTCATATAGGAAAAATTCCTTTTGTGCTGGCGCTGTTGCATGACATGCATCCACCAGCAACTTCCTGAGAGTCCTGCACTATATCGCGTTGAATAATTGCAGCCGCGAGCAGCACCGGGCCAATGTGTTACGTGGCTTTGTCACGATTATGCTCAGCCTGCACGGCAAACAAGTGATTCCCGACTGGATCAAACAGGGAGAGCCCTCGCTGTTTGAGCCGCCACCTTCACAGTTAAAATGTCAGCCCAACAGCTAATCCATAGGTGCGCGGCTCAGCGGGAAAGCTGTGCTGATCGCCGGGGAACACGACTGAATCAAACATCTGGTCAACGTAGTACTCATCGGTCAGGTTTCTGGCCCATAAGCTGACATTCCAGCCAGCCCGTTTATCCGAGAGCCGAATGCTGGCATTAACCAGATTCACCTCACCCTGGTACGTCACAGGATCAAGATCCGGCGAAGCATAACGACTGCCTTTATAAAAATACTGCAAGGCCGACGTCAACTCGAACGAGCCGACAGGCGCCACATGAACGACGGATGCGGTCAGCGCCCAGTGCGGCACATTGGGCAGCGGCCTGCCGGATAGATCGCATTGCACCTCAGCACTGAATGCCGGGCATGGCCCATTGTCAAAACTGACAAATTCACTCTCGGTATAGCTGGCGTTAATCGCAACTGAGAGCTGGCGGCTGATTCTGGCCAGGCCTTCGAGTTCAACCCCGCTGATTTCCACATCGCTGGCATTGCTGACAACACTGGTATTATTCTCAATGACAAATACTTGGTAACCGTCGACGTGCTGGTGAAACGCCGTCAGGTTCAGACGCCACTGTTTTTCTCTGCCCTCAGCCATCAATCCCAACTCAACGGCATCAACGATCTCCTCGTCAAATTCAATACCGCTGTCGGGAATAAAACTGGTGACCTGAAAACCGCCGGATTTGAACCCCCGGCGCAGGCTGCTGTAGAGGCTGAGCCATTCGTTCAACTTGTATGTCAGGCTTACGCTGCCGGACAGATTATCGTCGTCGCGGGATGACTGCTGGTCCTCGATGGGAGGGAACAACTGCAGGGCACTCAAGGCGGTAAAGGCCGGATTGATACTTGCAATCGCCCCACCTGGAGAGAGGTCCAGGGCCGAAAACGGTGCGTCAATGGTATAGCGGGCATCCAGTTTTTTTTCTTCATAGCTATAACGCAGACCCGCACTGACGGTGAGCCGCTCGGTCAATCGCCAATCCGTCTGGCCATAAAGCGCCACGCTGCGGGAAATTAAATCGTAACTGGCGTGTTGTACGCCGTCGCCCTCCGCAATCAAGGTGTTCGCCGGCAAGCCCAGCACCTGCTGCTCCAGAACACTGACCGGGCTCGGATCGACCAGCGGCGTTCCGCCCGCCAATGCCGTGGTAGACACATCGATAAACGGCCGCATATCTCCCCCGTAGCTGGCTCTTTGACGATGATCGAATTGCTGATGATAAACATAGAGTCCACCGAGCCATTGCAGGGGGTGATTGGTGTTGGATTGCAGCCGGAACTCCTGGGTAATGACCCTGTTTCGGTCAGAGCGCCGGGATTCGTCACTCAGCAGGTCCAGATCGCTAAAATCGCCATCAATCCCCGTATCCATCTCAAAGTCCTGGTACGCACTGATCGACGTTGCCTTGACGGCGCCTAAATCCCACTCAACGTGGAACGACAGCCGCCACTGATCGTGCTGATAGGCGACCTGGTTGTTAACCGCAACCCTGCGCGAATCGGGGTCGATAGCGATGGCACTGCCCCCAAGCAGCGCTATCGCAGCCGCATTGTGCGGCTGGTGAATAACAAACGGGGCGGCACAGCACAACTCATCCACGCCGTCGTACTCCCCGACAAACCGCAGCGACAGGGCATCGTCCGGCTCAAACAACAGCTGCCCCCGCGTCGCCCAGCGGTCGCGGTTATTGAGCTCACTGCCGTCATAGCTGTTCTGGTAAAAACCATCGCGCTCGTGCCAGCCAGTGCTGACCCGGTAGAACAGCTGCTCGGTGATGGGGCCAGTGGCAGATAGCCGAACCTGCTGGTCGCCATAGTTACCCGCGCCCAGGTTCGCTGTGTAGTGGGGCTCTCTGGCTGGAGCCTTGGTGATTATCGAGACCACACCCGCGGAGGTATTTTTCCCGTACAGGGTACTTTGTGGCCCACGGAGTACCTCAATACGCTCCACATCGAGTAAATCCCCTATGATGTTGGCGGCGCGACTTTGATAGACATCGTCAATAAACACACCGACTGAAGGTTCCAGCCCGGCGTTGGAGGCCGATGTGCCAAGCCCACGAATTGATAGCGTTGTCGCCACTACCGAACCGCTTTGCTGGACTGTTAGAAAAGGAATGCTCTCCGGCAGCGCCTGCACATCACGTATTGCCCATCGCTTAAGATCTTCAGCGGAAACGACGGATACGGCTAAAGGCACATCCCTCCGATCCTGCTCGCGCTTTTGTGCCGTGACGACAATTTCTTCCAGGCCCCCATCAACGCTGGAGCCAGGCTCGGCAGGCTCCAGGGCATCTGGATCATCCAGGCCGAACAATAGCGGGGACTGAAGTGAGAGGCCCACTGTTAATGTGGCCAGGGAAAGCCAGTGTTGTTTATTCTTTTGGTCTCTACAGCGCTTCATGTCAGGTGCGCTTTTTGAAGGGCTTTAAGCCGCATGGCTTGCGCAACCCTATTGGCCTGGTATTGCCAGCCCGTGCCAGGTTACCCCACTCGATTGTGGGCACGCGATGACTGCTTTTATGTTTCAGGGAGTTACTCTCGGCGGTTTCGGATAATAAGAAATTGGAGGAAATGGGAAAGTTGTACCTGCCCCACTCCCCCCTTCTCACATCCTTGTAACCATTCAATAACCAAGTGCAGTTTACGCCACGTGAAGCGTCAGGAAAACTTTGGAGGAAATGAAATTGAAGGAGGTTGCGAAGTTGTACCTGACCCGAATGGCACTTACTCTCCGCGCGCGCGGAGGGGGGGGGGCCTATGAAACGATAGAGGAAAGCACTAAACCGGAAACCAAAGCTGGTTTACTAGTGTATAGGCGCAGCTTGACAGGCCTGCAATGTACACGTACTTTTTAGCCTTGGTATTGGATGCTAGTTTCACAATATAGGGATATACAGTGCTTCTCTTCGCCTCTCATCTTAATCTTTTTTGTACTCCCTCATTATTAAGCTTCCTACTACTTTCTTCAGTCGACGGCTCCCAGCACCCACGTACCTTGTCGTCTATACCCCTCCCGATGTAGTGCGTTACCGAATACTAAGCAGCGTCAAAATCTGAGCCAAAAGATTTTTACTCACCCGCAAAGATCTTGCCCAACAGACTGCGTACCAACTGAACAAAAGGAAATTGTCGTGCCAGAAATCAAAAGCAAATTAATAGCAGCTGTTTATATTTCACTCACTCTTTGCTCTAGCACGTGGGCAGAAAATGCCCCCAAATTAACCTGGACAACAAATCCAACCGTCCCTCCAGGAATTTTTAATACGGAAGCCCAAGCAGCTAGTGCAGTGCGGTCTTCAGATACGAAATACTCTGATAAAACCATTCGCAAATACAGTGGAATAACTTCTGGATCGACGATCAACTACCACTATGATGGACCTCATTATAACCAGGTCCGCACAGAGTGGGATTACCAACTTTTAGGTGTAGCCCATTTTCCCAATGAAGCATCAATCATTGCGTGGTTGACAGAAAACTATACGTCTGACCCAGAATGCTCTTCAACAACAGTCTCTCCCCAAGGATGGCATATTTACGCTCAGGCTTCTGGTGGTGGAGTTTTTAATGGAACCAATGGGCCAAGCGGCGAAAGCCGTTTAGAAGAACAATACTATGACATAACACGACATTATTATAACCAGTTGGATGAAACCTGTTATGACAGCCAAAGTAGTGCAGTAGCCTGGAGAGATCGCTATTACCAGTGCCCTACAGGCATCTTGCCGGCAGGAGCCTATTGGACCGGACCCGAACCTGGTGTAGCCCCTAGCTGGGCGGCGGGTTGCACCTCGGGTCCTTCCTTTTCTGTCTATGGAAAACTCATGCTCGACCAGGGAAGTTGTGGCTTAGAGGGGAACCCTTGCAACGTGAAAACGGGTGACAAGGTAGAAGTTGAAGTTGAAGTTGAAGTTGAAGTTGAAGTTGAAGTTGAAGTTGAAGTTGATTACAATGATGGCTGGTTAAGCTTTACCCGCACATATCACTCTTTATCGCAAACACACTATTCCAACCTCGGCCAAAATTGGCCACACGACTTGGTCCTACCCACAAAAAGTAGACACTCTAACTATGCGGCAGTAGCCGCAATCCTTTCAAACTCTGCCGGGCTTACATAGCCATTGGCAGAGTGCCTGCGCAGTCGGTTATAAAAAACTTCGATGTACTCAAAGATACCGG
>NZ_JBFHQR010000030.1:0-20162 GCF_041592135.1 Porticoccus sp.
GATCGATATGGGTGGGCCGATTGGCCGGCGGCAGGTCATTGTAAGTCAGCACCGGCGGTTGCAGCCGGTGGTAGAAGAGAATCACGGCATTATCGATGGGTAGCAGTTTTTTCAGGAAAGCCATCAATTGGCCCGGAAAGTTGTCCCGGCCCATGCCGGCCACGACCGGTGCCAGTCGTTTTGAATATTCCGCGACACTGATGGCCATCCACAGCGACCCTCTTCCCTTTCCCCTAAGCACAGTCTAGCGGTAATGGGGGAGGGTTGAAATATGGCGGCAGGGTGGTTGCCAGTGAATACGCCGCGGGGCATCCCCGTGACGAGGCGGTGGCAGATAAATCGGATCAATATTTAGGGGTGTTTGACGAGGGAGCAGCTGAGTCAAATGGTCGCACCCGTGCCTGCGGGGTATGGATTTGCCTGGGCTGTCGCCGTTCCGTGAATGACCGGCAGAGGTTGTGTGTTGCAGGATTTGAAGAACGGGTTATCATGCCAATACAAGGATGTTGCAACCGCTTTTCGCATCCTGTCACGGTCGAGCCTGACAGGGTGCAATAACAATAACCATCAGGTTGAGCGGTGCTGGTATCCGGGCCTCAGAAGTTTCCCGCTATATCTCTCTTGAGTTAACAGGACGTGCCGAAAGGCAGGCAGGGCGGTCAAGTCCCAACAGGAATGGCTGGCAGCCTTCCCAGCCGTCTCGCTGTGTTTAAAGCATGGCATTTTTTACGCTAAAGGTAACTGGCTGGTGTTGATTCAAAAAGTATTGCCGTTCAGGAAATTCCTGCCAGCTCGACCCGCTATCCAGCTGCTTTTGTCCCTGTTGCTCACGCTCGTCTGGCAGCCCTCGTCCTGGGCGCTGCAGACCCGTTCCGATGGGGCTGAGACGACAGTGAGCCTGCGCCTTAAATGGTTCCACCAGTTTCAGTTCGCCGGTTACTACGCCGCCCTGGAAAAGGGGTTTTATGCCGAGGAAGGGCTCAATGTGCATATTCTGGGGCGGGATCCTGGAACCTCTGTGGTGGACGATGTGGTCTCCGGGCAGGTGGATTTTGGTGTGGCGGATTCCAGCCTGATAGTCTCCCGTATGAATGGCAGCCCTGTGGTGCTGATCAACCCGATCTTCCAGCATTCACCGATGGTGCTGATCAGTCTGGCGGAAAAAAATATCCTCGGCCCTGCGGACCTGGCCGGAAAATCCGTGATGTATCAGCTGGACCAGGACGACGCGGCCATCGCCGCCACCCTCAGCGAAGTGGGTTTGGGACACAAGGATATCATCTCGGTACCCCACAGCTTTGATGAATGGGCACTGCTCAATTCGGATGTTGATGCGATGTCGGCCTACATCAGTAATGAACCCCTTGCCTACCGGGCCAGGGGCGTCAAGATTAACCTCATTAACCCGGCTAATTACGGGATTGATTTCTACGGCGACAACCTGTTTACCAGTGAGCGCATGGTCAACCAGCAACCAGAGACGGTGGTCGCGTTCAGGCGGGCCAGCATCCGGGGATGGGTGTACGCGCTCGATCACCCCGATGAAATCATCGACCTGATTCTGCGGAAATATAAGCCCGAGAAAAGCCGCGAACAGTTGGCATATGAGGCCAGGTCCATTCGCCGGATGGTCCAGCCCGATCTGCTGGAGGTTGGACTGATCAACCGCCATCGGTTTGACCGGATTGCCAATATTTACCGCGAACGGAATCGGGTGCCAAGGAATGCCGATCTGGCCGGCTTTTTTGTCGATGATTACCTGGCGCCCCCCGATGTTCGCTCAATGTTGCTTCGCTGGATGGTTCCCCTCGCCCTTGTGGCGCTGGCCGTTTTGGCCCTGATGTTTGTGCTCAACCAACGGCTGAAAATCAGGGTGTCCCAGAAGACCCGGGATGCCGAAGAGGCGCGCGAGGAAGTGGAGCGCTACCTGTCCATACTCGATCGCCACACCTGTGTCATGCGGGTGGATAGCGGCTTGAAGGTGCAATACATATCGGTGGCGTTTTGCCAGCTGACGGGTTACCAAAGCGACCAGTTGTTGGGGAAACCCCATACGGTTTTACTGGATCAGGCCCATAACGAAATCCGGGTTGGCCAGTTGCTGGAGGCGATAGCGGCGGGACAGAATTGGCAGGCTGAAGTCTTTCTGAAACGCCAGGATGGCGAGCAGCTGGTGATGGATGTCTTCGCTGAGCCGGTTATGGACCCCAGTGGCAAGGTCGCGGGTTATAACGCCGTTTATCTGGATATGACCCAGAAGAAAAATGCCGAGTTGTTGTCTATCACCGATACGCTGACCGGCCTCAACAATCGCAACAAGCTCGACAGCCTGCTGGTGAAAGAGAGCAAGCTGGTCAATCGCGGCAGCCCGGTATTTTCCATCATTTTGCTGGATATCGATCATTTCAAGCTTATCAATGACGACAATGGCCACCTGGTGGGTGATCAGGTGCTGCGCGAAATTGCCCGCTGCCTCAAACGCAATATCCGCGAAACCGATTATGCGGGCCGTTGGGGAGGAGAGGAGTTTATGGTGATCTGTGCCAACACCTCGCTCATGGGTGCCGAAACCCTGGCCGAGATGTTGCGCGCCAAGATGGCAGGCACGGCGTTTCCAGAACACATCCAGGTCACCAGCAGCTTTGGTGTGGCGGAATACTCACCGGGAGAAGCTATCGACAGCCTGATCAAACGCGCCGATGAAGGACTCTACTGGGCCAAGAACAGCGGCCGAAACTGCGTTCGCGCCAGGCCCTGTTACGTGGGGTCGGCGTAGGCTGGGGTCGGGGTCTACAGCAGTCGCCGCTGTTCATACACCTGCTGCCAGTGGCCACCTTTCTTGATTGCCACTTCCGTTTCAAAATAATGTTTCATGCGGCGGCGGTCGTCCTTGTTGTCCTTGAGGGCGGCGCCGATCAGGAAGTGCACCAGATTGTCCAGGGCCATGGCGCCATTGCCGTAATAGTAGGCGTGCACCCCCATGGCGTGGGCGACGGACACGGCTTCGGCTGTCGACATCACGGTGGCGGCCAGCCGGTCGGTGCTGCGGCCGTCCAAGGTCTGGCCGTTGCGCAGTTCGTGGAACAGGGTGGTCAGCACCTCGACAGTCTGCAGGTCGGGTTTGACCTCGACACCGGACAGGCGGATCAGTTTTTCCGACTCGCGCATCACCACGTCAATTTCGTCCGCCAGGTCCCGAATCGGCGGGATGGTTTCGAAATTCATGCGGCGCTTCAGGGCGGCGCTCATCTGGTTGACGCCGCGGTCCAGGGAATTGGAAGTGGCAATAATATTGAAGCCCTCCCGGGCGAACAGCAGCGCATCCTTGCCCAGTTCCGGCACCATGATCTGCCGCTCCGACATGATGGAGAGAACGGCATCCTGGATGTGTTGCGGGCAGCGGGCGATCTCCTCAAAGCGCACCAGCTGGCCCTCCTGCATGCCCTGGTAAATGGGGCTGGGGATCAGTGCTTCCCGGCAGGGCCCCTTGCTGTGCAGCAGTGCCTCATTCCAGCTGTACAGCAACTGGCTGACCTGGGAGATGGCGCCGCCCTGCACGGTGAGGGTGGACTGGCCGGAAATGGCGCAGGACAGCAGTTCCGACAGCCAGGATTTGGCGGTGCCCGGCTCGCCGATCAACATGGCACCGCGGTTGGTGGCGAGGCTGATGATGATGCGGGTGACCAGCTCTCGCTGGGCGACAAATTTGCGCTGAATGCCCAGCTCGGCATCGCCGAGCACGAATTTCTCCACCGCCAGCGGCGACAGATTCCAGCCGGGCGGAGCCGGACCCGGATCCCACTCGCGCAGTATTTCCAGTTCGTGCCGGTAGAGATTCTCCGCGGTGGGACGCTGTATGGCTTTATCGTTCATGTTCTCGGGTCTCAGGCCGGTTGTTCCCACTGCCAGCGGGCTTCCGGGGCCATCCGTTCGGCCGGCAGGATGCGGGGCAGTTCTGACAGCGGAATATTGCCCTGGATGACATGGTCGAGGGCGCTGTCGCGCATGGTTGCCAGGCCGCAGTCCAGGGCCAGTTTGCGCAGTTCACCCACCGGGATATGGCGGGCGATGGCATTGCGCAGTTCGGTATCAATTTGCAGGTATTCCACCACCGCCACCCGGCCGTGGGTACCGCTGTTGTTGCAGTGCTGACAGCCCTTGCCGATGTAGCAGCGGAAGCTGTCCGGGGTGCCGTCGGGGAAGACTTCCTGAAGAATGTCCAGCTCGGGTTTGGCCTCCACCCGGCAGTGGTCACAGATGCGCTTGGCCAGCCGCTGGGCGATCACCGCCAGCAGTTCACTGGCCAGCGAATTGGGGTGGACGCCCAGGTCAAACAGGCGCTGCATGGCGTCCACGGCATCGTTGCAGTGCAGGGTGGAGAGCACCACGTGGCCGGTTTGCGAGGCGCGTATCGCCTCCTGTGCCGTTTCGTGGTCGCGTATTTCGCCGATCAGGATGACGTCCGGGTCCTGGCGCACAAAGGAGCGCATGGCATCGGCAAAACTGAAGCCGATTTCCGGTCGCACCCGGGTCTGCTGGATATTGTTGATGGAGTACTCGATGGGATCTTCCGCCGTAATGACCTTGCGGGTGCCATCGCTGGCCAGCAGTTGCAGCCCGGCGTAGAGGGTGGTGCTCTTGCCGGAACCGGTGGGGCCCACCACCAGGACCAGTCCGGCCGGGTTGCGCAGCAGGCGCCGGTAGTGGTCGGATAGCTGTGGCGACAGGCCCAGCTTGTCGATACTGATCAGGTCGGAATTCTGTGGCAGCAGGCGAATCACCACGTGCTCAGAGTGCAGTGAAGGCTGCACCTGGATGCGCAGGTCGAACAGGGATTCCCCCACCCGCAAACGGGAGCGGCCGCCCTGGGGCAGGCGGCGTTCGGCGATATTCAACTCGGCGCGCAATTTGATCACATTGATCAGCCCGCGCAGTTCCGCCGGGCTGATATCGTAGTGGGGCAGGTCGTGCAACTCCCCGTCGACCCGCAGGCGGATGCGCACCTGTTTCTGATACTGCTCGATATGCAGGTCACTGGCCCGCTCGGCCACCGCATCCAGCAGCAGTGCCTCGAACAGCGAGATCAGGTGTGCCCCGACCTCCGGTTTGTCCTTGCCCAGCAGATCCTGGTCGGCAGCGGCCAGGGCTTTTTCCTCATAGGCGGGCAGGGTGGAGCTGTGGGCCTGCACGCAGAGGTCGGTGGCGGACCACAGGCGGCGGAAATCCGTGGGGGTGACTAGCAATTTCTCCAGTTTATGGCGCGGGAACACCCGCTGGATTTCCTCCAGGGAGGCCTCGGGATCGCTGGTGGCCACCCGCAGGGTGCCGCGGTCGATGTACAGGGGGATCAGCCGGTGGTGATCCAGGAAGGCCTGGGAAAAGCTGTTGAAAATCTTCGGGTCGAGGCGGCGCAACAGCATATCCACATTGCCCAGCTCCAGGTTGTAGCGCTTGGCCATGGTGCGGTAGAGGGCCATGTCGTCCAGATTGGCCAGCTCGCGCACCTCGTCGATGATCAGGGTGTTGTTGGCTTTGGCCCGATCCCGCGCCTTGCTGAGAATGTCCTTGTTGGCGAGACCCAGTTCGATGAGACCCTGTTCGTCCTTGTGGGAGAAATTGACACAGCCGTGTTCGCCGCGGCTGACCTGGCCGTGTTCGTCCAGGGTGTATTTCACCAGTCTGAGTAGCACCGATGGCGTGCACTCCACGCAGACCAGTTGGCCGCCGGGAGCCAGTTGCCCGATCAGGGTGGCGAGCTCGGTCACCTTGGGGGTGGACACGATAATGATATCGAAGGGCGCCTGCTGGGGGGCGCCTTCCTTGCCGTCCCCATGGAGCACCACCACATTGCCGAGCTTGA
This sequence comes from Porticoccus sp., assembly GCF_041592135.1. Taxonomy (GTDB): domain Bacteria; phylum Pseudomonadota; class Gammaproteobacteria; order Pseudomonadales; family Porticoccaceae; genus Porticoccus. The sequence goes on from NZ_JBFHQR010000030.1 coordinate 5,861, forward strand.
GTCCGCTCAGCCGATCCATGGCCGCATCGGCCATGGCGGGGTCCTTTTCGATGCCGACCACCTGGCTGGCGACCCTGGCCAGCACGGCACAGGCGTAGCCCAGCCCGGCGCCCACATGCAGTACTTTTGGATTGACCGGAAACGACAGGATACTGAAGATCTGGCTCAGGACCCTGGCGGAGGGGATGCTGTGGCCGGCCACCAGTTGCTGATCTTCACAGTTGATGAAGTCCTGCCGGTTGGTCTCCTCAAGTGCCGCTTCCAGCCTCGGGTCGATGCGGCGGTTCGGTTCTATCCCATTCTGACTACTGTTTATTTTCATAATGTCGTTGTTATCAGTGGTCTTGGCAAAACAGTTTAACCCGCTACAGCGTCAATGGATTGTTCTGACGCAAATTCCCGCTCAATTCTTGTGTCTGGGCAAACAGGCTGTGACGGCGGGCACCAGCAATGGCGTTATATCGATGCGGTTGGTGGGATGGGGGATGGTGTTGCAGGTTGCCAGTTCCCCCAGGCCCGCCTGCCGTAATGCCACATCGACTCGGTTGGCGAAAATGCCGTGCACGGCGGCGCAATTGACCCGCCCGATACCACCTTTTTTCAGGGCCGACAGGCATTGCAGGATGGTCTGGCCGCTGGCAATCACATCGTCGATGATCACCGCTGTCCTGCCACGATAGGGGGACAGCTCCGGCAGCTGGACTTCCACCTGGCGATCGCCAAAGCGATGTTTCTCGCCAATGACATAGGGGTGGCCGCTGGCGCCCGCCACCTCCGCGACCCACTGTTCACTTTCCGCATCCGGACCCACCAGTAACAATTGCTGTTGCCCGCGCAGCCAATCCGCCAGGGCGTGGGCACCCTCCACCCGTTGACTGGGTACGCTGTAGATCTCGTCCAGGGCGTGATAGCGGTGCAGGTGCGGATCGACGGTCACCAGCCAGTCCATGTGTTGGGACAGTATTCGGGCAAACAGTCTGGAGGTGAGCGCCTCGCCCTCGGCAAAGCGCCGGTCCTGGCGCATATAGCAGAGATAGGGGGCCACCAGTCCCACCGAGTTTGCCCCGAGATCGCGCAGGGTGCCGAGCAAAAAGATCAGCGGCAGAAAGGTCTTGTTGGGGTGGGCCAGGTTGGCCACCACCACACAGTCGGCTCCGGCCACCGGGGTGTTCACCTTCAGGTAGGTTTCTCCATCGGGAAACTGGCGGCTGTCCAGGCTGCCGACGACACCGCCCAGCTGTTCGCTCAGGGATGACAATAGGGGGTGGCCATCCAGTGAAAACAGGAGCGGAGGGTTGCCGGTCGGCATGCTCATGGGGCCTCCCCGATGGTGAAGATGGGGCCGTTGTCACGGTAGAAGGCGAGGGCGTAGTCCCGTTCACCCTTGCTTTCGCTAAACAGGGTGAACAGCGGCTGTCCGGCCGACACCTCCTGGCCCACATTGACCGCCAGCCGCAAACCGGCGGAAGGGTGGAAGGGCGCCCCGGCAAGTTTGGCGACCCGGGCCAGGCGGCGGTTGTCGATGGCCGTAATCACGCCACTGTGATCGGCGTTTTCTGTATGTTGGAAATGGGCGTCGGGCAGCACCTTCAATCGGCCCTGGGTGCGAATGATCCGCTGGAACTGCTGCCAGGCCTGCCCACTGGTTAACAAGGCCTCTGCCTGTAACAAACTCTCCTGTAGACCATTGCCATTGGCCATATCCAGCAGGTGGGCGGATAACATCAGTGAGCGCTGGCGCAAATCCTGGGGCGCTTCCGGCCGATTCTGGAGTACCGCCAGAATGTCCCGGGCCTCCTCAACCGGCCCGATACCAAAGCCCACGGGGCGGCTGCCGTCGGTGATCACGCAGCGGATTTGAATGCCGCAGGCGGCGCCCACTTGGGAGAACAGGGAGGCCAGCCGGTCGGCTTCCCCCTGGGTGCGGATTTTGGCGGTGTCCCCCACCGGGATATCGATGACCGTATGGGTGGAGCCGGCAGCAATTTTTTTCGACAGCACCGAGGCGATCAACTGGCCTTCGCCGTCCAGATCCAGTGCCCGTTCAATACGGATCAGCAGGTCGTCCGCCGGGCTCAGGTTAACACCGCCGCCCCAGGCCAGGCAGGCGCCGGTTTCACTGACCACCCGCTGAATATCCGCCAGTTTCAGATCCACATTGGTGAGGGTTTCCATGGTGTCTGCCGTGCCGGCCGGGGAGGTGATGGCCCGCGATGAGGTTTTGGGGATGGTCAGCCCGGCGGCGCTGACCACGGATACCACGATGGGGGTGGTGCGATTGCCGGGTAAACCGCCGATACAGTGTTTGTCAAAGATACGCTCCTGGCCGGGCCATTCCAGCCGTTTGCCACAGGCAACCATGGCCTTGGTCAGTGCGGTAATTTCATCCACATCCAGGCGATTGCCGGCACAGGCGCTGAGAAAACTGGCGATGGCGATATCGCTGTAACGGTGGCTGCTGATGTCGGCAATGATCTGGTTGAGTTCTTCCTCATTCAGGGGATGGCCGTAGATCTTTTTCCTCACCAGGCTCAGGGAGGTGAGCAGGGGCGTGTGCTGAACCATCAACTTGCTGCCATTTTTCACCCGCAGGTGCTGCATGGCGATCTTTGACAGCCCCACGCGCCCGGCGCCCATGACATGGGTGTCGACCACATTGAGGGTGGCGATCAGGGTGCGGCCATTGGCACTGAGCGTTAAACGGCTGCTGGCGGAAAAGCCCTCGGCGCGGCAGATATCGCAATCTTCCCGCATGTAGACCACTGGTTCCTGGTGGGTGTCGATGCCCATGTCCAAAACTTCAAGAACATGCGTCGGCTCCATAATGTCCCTCTGTCGGTGATGATTTTATTGTTATCGGCGTCGGCCTGATCTTATGACAACGCCCCGCTCAACGCTTACTCTTTTCTTCCCTATCCCTGCCAATCAGATGGTCGTAGCCCTGCCGGGAGTGAGTCCACCAGTCGTGATTGACCTCAATATGGTGCTTTAGCAGCAGTTCCAGGATGCCCGCTTCGTTGAGCTTGGAGGTGTCGTAGGCGATTTGCAGTGTCTGCTGCTGTTCATCGAAGCAAACCTTATCACAGGGATAGCAGGTGGCGATTTCCGTCAGGGCGCTCTGCACATCGGCCAAATCTGGGCAATTGAGCTTCAGGTGGTGTACCACCAGATTGACTTCTAGCACCGGCTGTTTCGGTTGGCGATCACCCATGATGGTAACTCCTGGGAACGTGACGGGTTGTCGGAAAACCCCGCTACTTGATAGAAAGTACAGTTCCAAGTGCCGGAAAGATCAAGCCGGTGATGCTGCATTTGACGTTTCCCGGAGGGGGTGGCGCGCAACTTGCCGTCTTTACGGGAATGCCGGGCTGGTTTAGCCTGCCGCTATGGCCTTCGATAAAAAATACAGGTTCAGCCTCACGGAAAGTTCCTTTCGTCGCCAGGATGAAACCCCGGATGAGGCGTTTTATCGGGTGCCGCGTTTTGTCAGCCACATCGACCCGTTTGCCATGGATGCGGTGACCGAACTGTACCGGCAATATCTGCCGGATGGTGGTGTCATCCTCGACCTGATGAGCAGCTTCCTCAGCCATCTGCCGGAGGAGTGCCGTTATGACAGGGTGGTGGGCCTGGGTATGAATGATCGTGAAATGGCCAACAACAGACAACTGGATGACTGGGTGGTGCAGGATCTCAATAGGGAACCCCGGTTGCCATTTGTGGATAGCGAATTTGATGGCGCCGCGATCTGTGTCTCCATCAACTACCTCACCCAACCCGTGGTGGTGCTCGCCGACCTGGGCCGGGTGCTGAAAAGCGATGCGCCGCTGGTGATTAGCTATTCAAACCGCTTTTTTGAAACCAAGGCCACCGCCGCCTGGTTGTATTTGCAGGACGAACAGCGCGCCCACCTGGTCAGGCATTTTCTCGAAGCGGCGGGTTGTTACCGGAACATCGAGTTAATGGATCGCAGTCCCGAATTCGGTGATCCGCTGTTTGCGGTGGTGGCCAGGGTGATGAAAGCCAACCCCTAGTTTTCAGTTTCTCTCATCTTCTTGTTTAGTCGTAGGCAAACTTTGTGGCCGGTTGCTCCGCTGTTTGACTGTTGTCGCCATACTGACGGCGGTTTAACCAGCATACGAGCCAGTAATCCAGGCTGACCAGGCGGCCGGCACCGGTAAAAAACAGCGACAACAGCATGATGAAATAGGTGGCGGCGAATTCGATGCCATTGTTGAGAATGACGAAGTTGCCCTTTTCGGTCAGTCGGTCGTAATCGCCGTACTGGTACAAAATATCCCGCGCCTCCTTCAAGCGCACACCCACTTCCGCACTGTTGGCGAGGCTGTGTTCCGCCGCGCCAATGCTCACTGCCGCCAGGGGCTGGGCCATGCTGGTGTCCGGGTTGGACGGGGCGATGGCAAACCAGCCGTTGTCCCAGTGCACCGAGAAAATCGCCACCAGCATGGTGATCATCAGGGGAATGGCTATATAGCGTGTTGCCAGGCCAAACAGCAGCAAAAAGCCACCCAGCAGTTCCACCGCTGTGGCGAGGAACGCCATCAGCCAGGGAAGGGGCAGGCCGAGTCCCCAATCCTGGTTGCCAAACCACGCCACCGTGCTGTCAAAGGCGGCGAGCTTGGTGAGACCGGCGGAGAGAAACACCGGCGCCAAAAACAGCCTTAGCAGCAGTGGCGCCAGGTAATCCAGATGGCGAGTCAGGTTGAGCCATTGGTGAAGCTTGCGGCTTGATTTGATGATGTTCATGGTGCTGACCTGCTTTGTCTCGGTGGGTTGCCCGGTTGGGCTGTGAATGAGGGGTGGCGGAACAGGGCGGCCGCGGCCGCCCGTCCCGGCGTTAGCGCGACGAATGGGTTATTTGCTGCCGCATTTTCCTTCGCTACTCTTGGCGGCAGCCTTGCCTTCACCGCATTTGCCCTCAGTGGCCTTGGCATCGGGCTCGCCTTCACCACATTTGCCCTCGGCAGTTTTGGCCGCCGCTTTTGCCTCGCCACACTTGCCTTCGGCTTCCTTGGCGGCTTTCTTCCCTTCGCCACATTTGCCTTCACCGCATTTGCCTTCGGCGTCCTTGCCGGCGACTTGGTAGCCGCTGCCGATATCGTTGGCCACAAAGGGATTGTCGGCCAGGGCAGCCAGGGGTGCGCTGAAGCTGGTGGAGATGACGGCGAGACCAATGGCGGTTTTCAGGGTGTTAATCGATGCTTTTTTCACGTTTGACTCCTGGTCGTTGATTGAGAAAGTAGCTGTTCAATGGATGCGTTACTTCTGTTTTTGTTACAGGTGACACCCGGGTTAAAAGATTTGCCCGTATCGTTTACGGTCGGCCATTGCAGGCAGTGCCTATGACCGGATAGCCCTAACGGCTGGGCACCGGACCTGACATGTACTGCCTGCAATGTACGTTATGGATGCAGCTCGGTGAGGTTTGTTACACCGCGACGGGTTTTGAGGTGAAATCAGCCCGCCGCCGGTTGGCGAGCAGCGAAAAACCTGGGGGGGAGGGCGGCTGGAGCGAGCAGGTCAGGCGCCAGGTTTTTCGCCGGAGGCAATGGCGGCCATGATTCTGGCGACATCCTCATCGCTGGCGGGTTGATGCATATAGGGAATGGCAAAAATCAACATGCGCAATTGCCGCACATAGCGGCGGCAATGGTGGCAGATCAGCAAATGAAATCTGACAGCCAGCCGCTGGCGCCAACCCAACCCACCGTCGAGCAGATGGTCTGCGTCTTTGACGACCTCACGGCAGCTCAGCACTCTCCGGTCTCCTGATAGTGATCCACGAGTTTGAATAACTGCGTCCGTGCGCGGTGCAACAACACCCGTGCATTGGATGCGGAAATGGACAGTTCGTTACAGATTTCCTCGAAGGGCAGGCCGCTGGCATCGCGCATTTCCAGCATCGACCGCTGGTTGGCGGGCATTTCGGTCAGCAGTCTTTCCAGGCAGTCCGCCAGGTGCTCGCCCATCAGCAGGCTGTCGGGTGAGTCCACATGCCAATCGCTGGGCGGGTCCTGCCAGTGGCCGTCTTCCTGAAAGCGGGATGCCAGCGGGTCGTTGCCCTGGTCCGGATTTCCCCAATCGCTGAACAGCAGTTCGCGCTTTCGCTGGCGCAACTGCATTTTGGCTTCGTTGATGGCGATTCTGCCCAGCCAGGTGCGGATTTGTGAGCGTTCCTCAAACCCGGCAATGGCGTGATAGGCCTTGAGCCAGGCATTCTGCACCGCCTCCTCGGCTTCGCTGGGACCGACAATCGGCGTGACAAGTGCCACCAGCGCCCGGTGATGGTCGCGAACCAGCTCTGCGAAGGCTGTCTGGTCGCCGCCTTTTAAGCGCGCTAATTCATTTTTGTTCAATGGGTTGTCCCGCCGTGGCCAAGCTGCTCTAGATCCTCTGGTTAGAGAAGGCCTGATCAAAAATCGTTCCTTTTCACCGAGCGCGCTGATTATAAAGGGGTGTTTTGCCAATCAGGTACTTTTTGTGGAGCGGGGCGGTACCATCTGGGGAAATAATATAGACAGAGGCTTTCACCGGGGGCGAATAAGACAGAAACTGCCCTGGTATTCAAACGCTAAGTCCTCCTCACAGGGACATCAACCAGGGGCACCAACCCGTGCAGTCAGAATACGACGTCTTGATCATCGGTGCCGGGTTGTCCGGTATCGGCATGGCTTGCCACCTGCAGCGGGAAACCGCGGGCAAGCGGGTGGTTATTCTCGAGCGCCGCAATGCCATTGGCGGCACCTGGGACCTGTTCCGCTATCCCGGTGTTCGCTCCGATTCCGATATGTTTACCATGGGCTATGACTTCCGACCCTGGAGGGCGCCCAGGGTGCTGGCAGCGGGCGGCATGATCCGCGACTACATCACCGAGACCGCACGGGAATACGATGTGGAAAAAGCTATTCAGTTCGGGGTGAAGGTGATCAGTGCCGATTGGTCGACTGAGCGGCAGCGGTGGCAAGTCAGCGGTCTGCTCGAATCGAGCGGGGAAGTGCGCCACTACAGCTGCAGCTTTCTGATCAGTTGCGCCGGCTATTACAACTACGATAAAGGTTATCTGCCCAAATTTCCCGGTATCGAACGGTTTCAGGGGCAATGTATACATCCCCAGTTCTGGCCGGAGTCACTGGATTATCGCGGCAAAAGGGTGGTGGTGATCGGCAGCGGTGCCACGGCAGTCACCCTGGTGCCGGCGCTGGCGAATGAGGCCGCCCATGTGACCATGCTGCAGCGTTCGCCCAGTTATTATCTGAGCGTGCCCGGCTATGGCAAGTTGCTGCGCCGGCTCGAAAAGATACTGCCCCGCCGCTGGCTGTACGGGTTTGTCCGCTCGTGCAACATCGGGCTGCAACGGTTTATCTACAACCGCGCCATTGGCAATCCCGCGAGGATGCGCAACTACCTGTTGGGACAGGTGCGCAAGGCCCTGGGCGAAGACTCTGATATGCGCCACTTCACCCCCGATTACCAACCCTGGGAGCAGCGCCTGTGTGTGGTGCCCAATGGCGATCTGTTTAAAGCAATCAAACGCGGCCAGGTATCGGTGATGACCGATGAGATCGTGACGTTTGTCGAACAGGGGGTTCGGCTGAAATCCGGCGCGGTGCTGGAAGCGGATATTGTGATCACCGCGACGGGGTTGCAGTTGCAGACATTCGGCGGCACCGCGCTGAGTCTGGACGGCCATGTGGTCCAGGCCAGTCAGCTGGTGAGTTACAAGTCCACGCTGATGCAGAACCTGCCAAACCTGGCGTTTATTCTCGGTTATGTAAATGCCTCCTGGACCTTGAAAGCCGATATTGCCTCCCGCTATATCTGTCGACTGATCAATTACATGGATCAGCATGCCTATGCCGTTGTGATACCCCGCGCCCCGGAGGGCGAAGCTTCAGGGGAAAGTGCCATGAATACCCTCAACTCCGGTTATATTCGACGGGGCAATGCCGAGCTGCCGCGTCAGGGGCGCCACCTGCCATGGCGCGTTCTGCATGCCTACGGGGCGGACCGGGACATGTTGCTCGATACCCCGGTGGCCGATGAGTTTTTGGAGTTTTCGCCCCGGTGAATAGCGTGCTCGGTGTGCTGGCGGCCCTGTTGCTACTGGTGTTTTTCGACCGGCTTTTTCCGGCAACAGCCGCCCGCCTGGCCTTGGGGTTGGAGCGCGGGCGCTCCGGCCTGAAACGACATACTGCTGTTGCAGGTAGCTTTACCATGCCCTACCTGGAAGGCGGGCAGGGTGAACCACTGGTGTTGATCCACGGTTTTGGTGGAGATAAAGATAATTTCACCCGAATAGCCCGTTTCCTGACGCCCCATTACCGGGTCATCATCCCGGACTTGCCGGGATTTGGTGAGGCGAGCCGCGATCTCAATGCCGACTACAGCATTGCCGGGCAGGTGGAAAATATCTGTGCCTTTCTGGAGCAGCTGGGGCTGCGGCAAGTGCATCTGGGCGGTAACTCCATGGGCGGCTTTATCGCGGCCCAATTGGCGGCAATGTACCCCGACAGGGTGGCCAGCCTGTGGCTGCTGGATGCGGCGGGCACCCGGGCTGCCCATAACTCAGACCTGTTGAAACTGTACCTTGCTACCGGTGAGTTGCCGCTGCTGTTGTGTTCAGTGAAGGACTTCAGGGCCCTGATGCACTTCGTGACCCACAAGCCGCCTTTCATGCCCAATTCTATCTGGAGAACACTGGTCAAACGGGCGGTGGGGGATTACCCCCTGCACAAAAAAATCATGGCCCAGGTGACCGCATCGCCACTACTGGAAACGCAGTATTCAGCGATCAATGCACCGGCGCTGATTGTCTGGGGCGAGGAGGACCAGATCCTCCATCCCTCCGGTGCCGAGGCTCTGCATCTCCTGTTGCCAAACAGCCGGGTCTGGATGATGCCGGGGGTCGGGCATATGCCGCTGCTCGAAGCCCCCGCTAAAACGGCAATGGATTACATCGACTTCCGCTCGGCGCCAGCGGACTGATGCCGGTCGCGTTACAGATAACGGCATTCGGGGTAACTCCAGCGTCATGTGCTGCTGTTGCCCAGGGCCGACGCCGCCAGGCCGGGCCACTGTGAAAAGGGTTCCGCGTAGGGTTTTTGATCCGCCACAAGGTATTGGCGGTGTCTTTGCCTGATGACCAGGCCATAACGTATTTCCGGGCTGTAATTGGGTGAGCCGCTGTGGGCCAGTAGCGGGTGGCAGAGGACGACATCGCCAGTCCTGCCTGTGACAGGGGTTGCCTGCGGTAATTGCAGCTTAGACAGGATGTGCCTGCCGCCGTCTTTTGCCGCCTTCAGTTCCGACAGGCCATTGGCCTTGATATAGGCTGCCATTCGGTGATGTGAGCCAGGCCATACATGGAAGGCGCCATAGTCGGGAGCGGGGACATCGCTCAGGAACACGAACAGGTGAGCGCAAAAGGCGAAAAAATCCCCATGGCGGGTTTGTTCCTGAAGGGGGTTCCAGGTGCCGTCGATGTGCGGGGCCAGCTCGACGACGGCCGGGCGTTGCAGTTCGGATAACCTGAGGATGGGGTAGACATGGTCTGGCGGCAGGATATCGCCATTGGTTAACTCGCTGAGCAGTGTGGATACTTCCGATTGTTCGGCGATATCCCGCAGCACCGGGTCGTTGGTGAGACTGGGGAGCAATAGCGTTTGCTCCACCACCTGTGCTTCGGCAAACGCCGCGTGAATATGATGTCTCGCCGCAGTGATCCGCGAGGGGGAAATGGCGCTGCGGAATACGCTGTAGCCGTCGCGTATCAGATTGTCTGTGTGCATGCCTCGTTACTCAGCAGTGCCTGGCCTCTGCGGGTCAACAGATGTTGATGTTGCCAGAGGTGGGGATGGGAGAGGGAGACGGCTGTCTGAAACTGTGCCGCCAGCATGGGATTGCGCTGTGTGAACCAGGCGCTCAGCCAGCGCGCCACGCAAAGGGCGTGATAGGACGCCCAAAAGGTTCGGATCGGTTCCTGATTGGAGGGGTAGACACTGCGCACGGCGCTGGGCAGGGAGGGCGGGTTGTCGAACGCGGCTTCCTCGAAAAGGCCGAAAACCGCATCCTCGAGAAAAAGTGCCTGATGCACGGTCTCGTGAAGGAGACTTTCCGCCACTTCTTCAACCCCCCAATGGCTGCCGGGTCTCAGCCAGATCACGCCGGGGTGGTCGGACTGGCTGGCGCCCCCGCAGTGGCCTGATTCCACGTCCACCACGACAATAAAATAGCACAGTGTGCTGACGGTTTCGGCAATGCCCGGGCGCCACAACGCGATTAAATCGAAAGCCCTCCGTACCAGTGATTGCGCGTGAGCTGTTGTGACGGACCTGTAGGCTGGGGGCGCCTGCTGTGTGAACGATTGCAACAGGGTCTGGCAAAGAGCATTGCCGGGATCGGACAGGACAACCGGGTTGGTGGCGTAGGCTTCCGCGGGTAGGTTGAAGGCCCCGAGCTTGAGTAGTTGTCGAAACCATGCGCAGCGTACGGTGTGCGGCGTTGCCGTCGAACACAGGCCGGCGCCATTACGCATGGCATCCAAAACCCTTGCGGGGTCTAGTAAACTGGGCAGTACAGTATTGATGGCAGTGGACTCTTTTATGGTTGATCTTCGCATTGAGCAGGCGCAACAACAACACGCATCGGCATTGGACATGCTGGAGCGGGAACATTGGGATGATGGGACGCGTCCCGCGCCACCGCCGCCAAGCCCCTTTCTGGAACGAAACCCGATAGCGCACACCTGGGTTGCCGTCGATGGCCATCAGCGTGTCCTCGGGTATGTGGTGCTGGGCAACCGCACACCCTTTGCCAGCAATGCCCATGTTCTCTGCCTGCGCTCCCTGGTGGTGGCTCAAACGGCGCGCCGCCGGGGGATTGGTCGGCAGCTGTTAGATCGCGCCATTGCAGAAGCGCGCCGCAGGGGTGTTCGCAAACTGTCGTTGACCGTGCTGGGTTCCAACCGGCGGGCAATCGAGCTGTACCGCCAGCAAGGTTTCAGGGAGGAGGGGCGCCTGGTGGACGAATTCTGTTTTGGTTCAGAGTATGTGGACGATCTGTTCATGGCCCTGCACTTTACCTAATTGGCTTGGTGAAGCATTGGCCATCGTAGAACTGCTGCTTGTTTACCTGGATCAGGGTGCTGGGACAGACAAAGTCCAGGTGCACGTTGGTCTGGAACCTGCTGGTGTTTGCCGGGTCAGCGCCGACCCCGATGTGTACCCCCGGTACCGCCTCGTTTGAGGTGGCGGCCCAGTTGTGGATCAATGGGCCGGCCGACGGATTCATGCCAATACCGACTTCCACCAGATGCAGGAAGGCTTCGTCTTCGTCACAGATTTGCCGAAACAGTTTGGCGGAGTGGCCTTTGACGGAGTCGATAGCGGTAATGCGGGACAAGGAGATGGCCAGTACCAGGGGATCGGACATCACCAGCCTGCCCAACTGTAGCGCGTGTTGGCAGAGAGCTTTCTCCAGCTGTCCCGAGCGCAAGGGCAGCAGGTTAATCCCTTCAGCGCAATAGAGTTCTCCGTTGACCGCGTTGCCGTGATAAAAAATTTCTGCACCCGGGGCAAAACGCATATTGCCTTCGCACAGGGGGCCCGCCAGTTCCATCCAGGGCTCGGGACCCCTGACGGTCAGCACATGCTCGTAGCCGGGACCGGTGTGAAAGTCGATCACATAGGCCGGGTCGTCATCCAGGAAATGAAAAAAACAGTCCACATCGCCAAGCTGTGTGTTGGGGTCACCGCTGACATAGCGTTTTAACAGCGTCTCAACCTGGCTTTCCTCGACGTCGTATCGGGGGAATTCAAAACTGGTGTAGTCAATGCCGGTGCTGATCTCGGCGAATTTTACGGCGGATTGCTCGTTGCCAAAAAATGTCGAGACAGTGTAGTCGTGCACGGAGATATAACGCCGCTGGGGATCCCACAAGGTTTCCAACAGCGCTCGCTGGCTGTCCAGTTTGCGGGCGTCGATAATTTTCCAGGTGGTATCCGTTACGCCGCCGAGGCCGTCCCGGAACCATTTTGGCAGTGCGATATCCGTGAACAGCACGCTGATGTGCTCGCGCGCACCGATGTCAAGGTTCAGATACTTTGTAAAAAAGGCAGTCGTCTGTTGCGAATAGTCCATGCTCGGTTATCCCTAGGCGTTCTGTTTGGCCATCACCGGTAATGCAGGGTCCAGGTGTGGCGCATGCTGTCCGGTGCCGATTCCGCTATCGGCTCCACCCAGTGAAATGAGCCAGAATGGGGGGCAAACAGCACGGCCTGATTGAGTTTTGGGTAAGAGGTGACCCGGGCATTGCTATCCGTCCACGCAAAGACTGTTTCGCCCCCCCATTCCCGGCGCCACTCCTGTGTGAGCGAGATGGACAGTACCAGGGCAACCGGATCGTCGGCAGAGCCGGCATCGAGATGGGGGCCCAGGAATGAGCCTGGCCCCCACCGGGTCAGTACATGGCGGGGGTCCATGTACGCTATCTGTCGACCGCTGATCGTGCTCAGCCATTGCAGGGTGTCTGGGCTGCCCAGCGATTTGGCGACCCGTTCAAAGACCTCATTGTTCAACTGCCTGGGGCGGGCGTGAACGGTGAGGTGCGGATAATTGGGGTCCGGCTCCCGAAAGGCTTTTTCGAGGTCGTGTTCGGAGTGGCTGGGAGACCAGACACAGTAGTGTGAGAAGCTGATGTCCCCCAGCGCCTGAATCAGGGTGGCGGCAGTCTGCTCGGTAAAAAATGACGATACCACGGCAAAGTCCCGCAGTGGCGAGGGGTGGCTGAACAGGCTGAATAAATCGTCCTGTCCGGTGATGAGGGCGCGGTTGATCAATGCCATCACGCCAGCTTCATGAAGGGTTTTTGATTCACATTGACGGCCCCCCTCGGGGTGATCAGATCGATATGAACCAGCATGTTCCTGTCGTGGCTATCATCGGGATCGGGATCGCCGCCCAAGCCGATGTGAATCCCCGGACAACCTTCGTTGGAGGAGGCCGGCCAGGTATGGATCAACTCCCTGCATGCGGTATTGAATGAGATACCCACCTCGGTGACTCGGCGGTAACCTGAATCAGACAGCAAGTGTGTCAGTCTGCGGGCCAGGTTGCCCTTGCTCTCGAACCCCAGGACGCTGCCGCCGGTAATTTTCACGGTGACGGGATCATGTTGGAATTCGCCACTCAAGGCCGTTAATGCACGCGCCAGGGGCGCAGCTTCCGGCGCTTCCGGTGTCGCCAGCAAGCCACCATCAATGGTCAGTGCCCCGTCGATGCAACTGCCGGTATAGGCGACTTCTCCGCCCGGCAGAATACGACTTTCACCGTCCACCAATTTCCCCGCCAGTTGAAACCAGGGTTTGTTGTCGATGATGTGGAGCACAGCTTCGGAGGTGGTGACGTCGACATTGTAGTTGTTGTCACTGGCGAGGGCCTCAAAAAAAAGATTTGAGGCCATGTCCTGCAGGTGATAGTCAGACTTCAGCACGATATCGAGCATGTGCTGAGCCTGCGATAGTTGGAAGCCCATTTCCAGCGAAGGGAGCTCCAGGCGAGCGCAATCGCCCCTTGGCAACCTGTCCTGAAGCGCTCGCACCGCGCCAAAGGAGCGATGCTGACAGAGAATGGCGAGGATGGAAATATAGTGGCAATGGGGGCTCAGCCCCAGGGAGTCCAGTGCTGCCAACAAGTCCTCGCCCGCCGCATGGTGCGCGCGGGTGAGGTCCAGGTGCCGCACTTCAGACGCGGATTGTTGCAATGCGCGCCTGATCGTCCCCGCAATGTCCGCTGCGCCGGCGAAGTCTGTTATGACCAGCGTCGCGTGGCGCGGTTGCTCAAGGTTGAGCAACCCCTCTATTCCCGGCACGTTCGGACAGGCTTATTTGTTTTTTAACGAAGTGGTCGCAGACCAGATATCGTAAAATTTGGAACCCAGTGAGCGGATCCGCAGGGGTTCGGCGCTGGCTGAGGTGGTGATATCGACCGCGGTGTCGGCATCGAGCTTGACCCCGGCCATTTCCTCCAGAGCGTTCAGGTTCCCAATGGGTTTTCTGTCCAGGGCAAAATCGGCCGCCCATATGTCATAGGCCGCGCTGCCAAGAGAGCGGATGCGAAGTTCCCTTTTCTTGCCGTTTCCGAGATCGATACTGATGTCCGCATCCCCTTGCAGGTTGACTCCCAGCGCGGATTCCAGTTTGGCGAGGTCTTTCTTGGGTTTGATGGTGTCCGACATTTCTACTCTCCTTGTATGGTGTGGAAGTGCCAACATATTGAAAAAATC
>NZ_JBFHQR010000031.1:0-20112 GCF_041592135.1 Porticoccus sp.
CTCGGTAAGCAGCGTGCCGTCATCAAGTACCAGGGCGGGCACGGTTTCCCGGGGATTCACGGCCTGATATTGCTGCGAGAACTGCTCCCCAGCTTGCAGATCCACCAGCTGGGTGTCCAGCTCAATACCTTTCTCGGCAAGGAAGATGGCCAGGCGCCGCGGATTGGGGGCTGGCGGGAACGTATAGAGTTTCATGGGCGCTCCTTTTCCTGAAACTATAACCGGTTTCCTGATACTACCGAGCGCGAATGACAGATTTCGACGGTCAAAGGAAAACCGCTGACAGGAAAAACATGGCTGTTAACCTGGCGGATAGAAACCGGGGCAAAGCAGTGAGCAATCAATATTCAGGCCGCGTTCCTTACACATCGCCTCGATTAGGGGTGCATAGGCCGGGGGAATGCCACCATCCCGGTTGAGCCAATTCCACACATGCTGTTGCCTGACAGGTCTTCCCGTTCTGCTGGCAAGTGCTTTGGCCAGGGCCGTCTGCCCACCCGATGCTTCAATGACGCACTGCAAGGCTTCTACCGGGGTCATTCGCTCCGCTCCCTGAGTATATCGGAAAATAATAACGAGACGTGGTTCACAGTACAACTATAGTTGTCTGCGAATTTACAACATACGTTGTAATATCCACCTCTATGAATGATTTGGCCCATCGAATCAAGGCAGCCCGGCAGCAAGCGGGTCAGTCCCAAGCGGAGCTGGCGCAGAAAACCCGGCTGACCCAGCAGATGATTTCCAAACTGGAAAGCGGGCAGTCTCGCTCCACATCTGCCATTTTTTCCATTGCCAATGCACTGGGTGTATCGGCGGAATGGCTGTGGCTGGGCGGTGAACAAAGTGACACCCTGTTCCATGACACCCCAACACTCGCCAAAGCCTGGCGTGCACTGACCGCTGAACAGAGGGATGAGATAAGCCGTCATATCATGAACCTCAGCCAAAACCTGCCCGTCGAAAAGCACCTCCAGAAAATCCGGTAACCCTCGACAGAACACAGCTTTTTTTCTTTGTTAACATCACCTGACCACCACTATTATGGGTACCCGTTGATTGCGCCCCTGAATTGAGAATAGATCATTCTCAACCCTGTTTTCCAAGTCGCCTCGATAATGTTTGATCAAGATCAATACCGGCTTGCCCCCCTCACTGGCAGCGAAAATCTGTCCCTCCAGCCCCCACAAATGCTTGTCCTACGGCCAACCGTTCTACTAGGCTTACAACATGACCATAACACTGAATGATCCCTCATTACTGAGACACCAGGCCTACATCGACGGCCAATGGGTCGATGCCGACAGCGCACAGACCTTCGGCATCGCCAACCCCGCCAGCGGCGAGCCGTTGGCGCGAGTAGCCCACTGCGGCGCCGCCGAAACCCGTCGTATGATTGAGGCCGCCCACCGCGCCCAGCAACAGTGGGCCAAGACCACCGCCAAGGAACGCGCCGCGCTGTTGCGCAACTGGTACAACCTGGTGCTGGAACACCAGGAGGATCTGGCGCAGATCCTCACCGCCGAACAGGGCAAACCCCTGGCGGAGGCGCGCAGTGAAATCGTCTACGGCGCCAACTTTCTGGAGTGGTTTGCCGAGGAGGCCAAGCGTGTCTACGGCGACCTGATCCCGGCGCCATCCAGCGACAAGCGCCTGATGGTGTTGAAGCAACCGGTGGGCGTGGTGGCCTGTATTACTCCCTGGAACTTTCCCAACGCCATGTTGGCACGCAAAGTGGCGCCGGCCATCGCCGCCGGTTGCGCGGTGGTGTGCAAGCCCGCCAGCGCCACCCCCCTGGCGGCGCTGGCGCTGGTAGAACTGGCGGCGCGGGCCGGAGCGCCGCCGGGACTGATCAATATCGGCGCGGGGGACACCCGCGAAATCGGCGACGAGCTGACCGCCAACCCGCTGGTGCGCAAGCTGACCTTTACCGGCTCCACCGCGGTGGGCAAGCAGCTGATGGCGGCCTGCGCCAACACCGTCAAACGCACCTCCATGGAGCTGGGGGGCAACGCCCCCTTTATCGTGTTTGACGACGCCGACCTGGACGCCGCCGTGCAGGGCGCCCTGGCCTCCAAGTACCGCAATGCCGGCCAGACCTGTGTCTGCGCCAACCGCATACTGGTGCAGTCCGGGGTCTACGACGCCTTTGCCGGCAAGTTGGCTGCCGCAGTTGGCACCCTCAAGATGGGCGCGGGTAACGAAGCAGGGGTCACCCTGGGGCCATTGATTGATAGCAACGCCGCCGACAAGGTCTGCGGCCTGATCGACGACGCCGTGGCCAAGGGCGCCAAGGTGCTCAGCGGTGGCGGTATGGATGCGCGCGGCGGCAGTTTTGTGCAGCCCACCATTTTGCTGAATGTGAATCGCGACATGCGGCTGTTTGCCGAGGAGATATTCGGCCCGGTGGCGCCGCTGTTCAGATTCGACACGGAAGCAGAAGCCATTCAAATGGCCAACGATACCGAGTTCGGCCTGGCGGCCTATTTCTACTCCCGGGATCTGAGCCGTATCTGGCGGGTGGCCGAGCAACTGGAATACGGCATCGTCGGCATCAATGAGGGCATCATTTCCAACGAGATGGCCCCCTTCGGCGGCGTCAAGCACTCGGGCCAGGGCCGCGAGGGTTCCAAGTACGGCATGGACGACTACCTGGAAATCAAATACCTCTGCCTCAGCGGCATCAATTCCTAGCCGCCGGCAGCGAGGGGAATGGAATGGAGCAGAACGATGAGCCACGTCATTTACCCCACCACCAACTTCAAGGCCACCGAGCAACTCAAAATCGAGCGCGGCGAGGGCGTCTACGTCTACGATAACCGCGGCAACCGCTATCTGGAGGGCATGGCCGGACTCTGGTGCACGGCGCTGGGCTACGGCAATGAGGAAGTGATCGAAGCCGCCACCGCGCAGATGCGCAGGCTGACCTTCAGCCACATGTTCGGCGGCAAGACCCACCAGCCCGGCATCGATCTGGCGGAGCAACTCTCCGCCCTGCTACCCATGGACAACGCCGCGCTGTTTTTCGGCACCTCCGGCTCCGATGCCAACGACACCCAGATCAAACTGCTGCGCTACTACTTCGACGCCATCGGCCAACCGCAGAAATACAAGATCATCGCCCGAGAGCGTTCCTACCACGGGGTCAGCGTGGCCGCCGCCTCCCTGACCGGGCTACCGGTCAACCAGCAGCACTTTCACCTGCCCGTCGAGGCGCTGGGCATCCTGCGCACCGACCATCCCCACTACTACCGGGGCAGGCTGGAGGGCGAGAGCGAAGATGATTTTGTCGCGCGCATTATCGGCAATCTGGTTGAGCTGATTGAACGGGAAGGGGCGGAGACCATTGCCGCCTTTATCGCCGAGCCCATCACCGGCGCCTCCGGGGTGATCGTGCCGCCCCCCGGTTACTACCAAAAACTGCGCGAGGTGCTGGATCACCACGGCATCCTGCTGTGGGCCGATGAGGTCATCACCGGCTTCGGTCGCACCGGCAGCGACTTCGGTGTCACCACCATGGACATGGGCCGCCCGGACCTGATGACCCTGGCGAAACAGCTATCCTCCGCCTATGTGCCGATCTCCGCCGCCGCCATCCGCGGCGACATGTACCAGGCCATGGTGGAGCAGAGTGCGGCCTGCGGGGTATTCGGCCACGGCTACACCTACAGCGGCCACCCCCTCGGCTGCGCGGTCGCCCTCAAGGTCATAGAAATATTCCAGCGCGACCGGCTGTTCGAGCGGGCGGCGCAACAGGGCGAATACCTGCAGCAACAGCTGGCCACTTTTGCCGACCACCCGCTGGTGGGTGAGGCGCGCGGTCGCGGCCTGATCGGCGCCCTGGAACTGGTGGCCGACAAAACCAGCGGCAAGCCCTTCGCCGACGGCAGCGTCGGCGCTGCGGCCCAGCAGTTCTGCCAGGACAACGGCCTGATCCTGCGCACCGTGGCAGGCTCCAGCCTGGCCTTCTGCCCACCGCTGATCATCAGCCGGGCACAGATCGACGAGATGATCCATAAAACCCGGCGCGCCCTGGACCAGACCTTGGACTTCTGCCAGCGTGAGGGTTTGCTGGCATGAGCAACTTCAACCAGCCCTTGAGCGGCAATGACATGCCGCGTTTCAGCGGCCCCGGCACGCTGTTTCGCCTGCCCGCTGCCGACAGCGCCGAGGGGCTGGATGTGGCCATTGTCGGCATCGGCCTCGACAGCGGCACCAGCAACCGCAGCGGCGCCCGCTTCGGCCCCCGGCAGATCCGCCAGGAATCGGCGCTGGTGCGCCCCTACTCCATGGCCACCGGCGCGGCACCGTTCGACAGCTTCCAGATTGCCGATCTCGGCGATGTGCCCATCAACCCCTACAACCTGAGCGACAGCATTGCCATTATCGAGGCCTATTACCGGGAACTGCTAGAGCACCCGGTTGTGCCGATCAGCCTCGGCGGCGACCATACCCTTACCCTGCCCATCCTGCGGGCTCTGGCGGCGAAACTGGGGCCGCTGGCACTGGTCCATGTGGACGCCCACAGCGACAGCAACGACAGTATGTTCGGGGAAAAAATCACCCACGGCACGGTATTCCGCCGCGCCATCGAGGAGGGTCTGGTGGACCCGCGGCACATGGTGCAGATCGGCCTGCGCGCCACCGGCTACAGCGCCGCCGACTTCGACTGGCCACGGCGACAGGGGGTGCGGGTGGTGCAGGTGGAAAACTGCTGGCACCGCTCCCTGAGTCCACTGATGGAAGAAATCCGCAGCCAGTTCGGCGGCGAGCGCCCCAGCTACCTCAGTTTCGATATCGACGGCCTCGACCCCTCGGCAGCCCCCGGCACCGGCACGCCGGAGCCCGGCGGACTCACCGGTATCCAGGCGCTGGAAATCATCCGCGGCTGCTACGGCTTGAACCTGGTGGGCGGCGACCTGGTGGAGGTCGCCCCGCCCTACGACCCCAGCGGCAATACGGCGCTGCTGGCCGCCAACCTGGTGTTTGAAATACTCTGCAGCTTGCCCGGCTGCCGGCGCCGCTGAATCGGCAAACCACAGCGCGCTCGCTATAATGGCCCACCACGAAAACAGGGGTATGACGCAGTGAAATTGAATTACCAAATCCAGGGCGCGGGCCAGCCGCTGGTGCTGATGCACGGCATGTTCGGCTCCCTCAGCAACCTCGGCCTGGTGGGCCGGGGGCTGATGGCCCGCTATCGAGTGATTTCCGTGGACCTGCGCAACCACGGCGAGTCCCCCCACGCCATGGAGATGGATTACCCCGGCATGGCGGATGACATCGTCGAGCTGCTGGACGACCTGGAGATTCCCCGAGCCCATCTGCTCGGCCACTCCATGGGCGGCAAGATCGGCATGCAGGTTGCCCTCAACCAGCCGGAACGGGTCGCCAAACTGGTCGTCGCGGATATCGCCCCGGTGGATTACAAACCGGATCGCCACGGCGGCGTGCTGGAGGGCTTGAACGCCCTCGCCGCAGCGCGGCCCAGCAGCCGCCAGCAGGCCGACCAGCTGTTGTCTGAATATGTGGAGGAAGCCGGGGTGCGCGCCTTCCTGCTGAAAAACCTGGTGCGCGCGGACGACGGCCATTTTGACCTGCGGCTGTATCTGGAGGGCATCCTCGCCAACTACTACGACACCCTGACCCTGGCCCCCACCGGCACCCCGTTCAGCGGCCCGACCCTGTTTATCAAGGGGGCCGACTCCGCCTATATCCAGGACAAGCACCGGGAAACGGTGATGCGGCTGTTCCCCAACGCCCAGTTGAAAATCATCGCCCATGCCGGTCACTGGCTGCACGCGGAGAAGCCGGACAC
Organism: Porticoccus sp.; assembly: GCF_041592135.1. Classification (GTDB taxonomy): domain Bacteria; phylum Pseudomonadota; class Gammaproteobacteria; order Pseudomonadales; family Porticoccaceae; genus Porticoccus. The sequence goes on from NZ_JBFHQR010000031.1 coordinate 5,819, forward strand.
CTTCAACCGCATTGTCGGCGATTTTCTGGACGCCGGCGGCGGCTGACCCCGTCGTTTTTTTTCCCGCGACAGCCCTGCCCAAGGGACTTATGATGGCCACCTCCGACGAACCGGCAACCTGTCATGCCGCCGGCGTACCGTGCCAGCCATGACAGGAGCTGGACAGACTCGGGACAGGGGTCGACCCTTCACCGGCATCTATAATTTTGTGGTCCATAACACGGCCACTACACTGCGGGTAACACCATCATGTTGAGCTATCGCCACGGCTTTCACGCGGGCAACTTTGCCGATGTGCTGAAACACATCGTACTGGTGGAATTGCTCGACTACCTGACCCGAAAAGACAAACCCCTCGAGTACATCGACAGCCACGCGGGTGCCGGGCTCTACAGGCTGACGTCGGCCCAGGCGAACAAGACCGCCGAATATGAGGGGGGTATCGCCCGCCTGAGCGAAGAGGCATTCCCTGAGCTGTCGCAGTATCTGTCACTGGTCAGGGAGGCCTGCGGAGGCAGCCGGCTCAGTCATTACCCGGGCTCTCCCTGGCTGGCCCGACACTATCTGCGCAGCACGGATCGCGCCTGGCTGTACGAGGCACACCCGGCAGATTTCGCCACGCTGGAGCAATTGATGGAACGGGATAATCGTGTGCGCTGCCAGCAGTCCGACGGATTGAAAGGGCTGCTGTCCCACCTGCCACCCACCAGCAAACGGGGATTGGTGTTGATTGACCCCTCCTACGAAGTCAAAAGCGATTACCAGCAAGTGGTGGATCACCTCATCAAGGCACATCGCAAATTTCCCGCCGGGGTCTACGCTCTCTGGTACCCGGTGGTGGACCGGCAGCGCATCGATCGGATGGAGCAACAGCTGCTCAAGAGCGGCATCCGCCGCATGCAGCTGTTCGAATTGGCCGTTCAGGCGGACAGCCGTGAGCACGGCATGACCGCCTCGGGGATGATCGTGATCAATCCGCCCTGGACCCTGTTTGAGAGCATGCAGCAACTCTTGCCGAAGTTGTTGGGCAAACTGGATCAGCAGGACGGCTTTTATCGCTGTGAACAACTGGCGGGAGAGTAACCGCCGTTATGCAACGGGACGCAGGCTGCGGCGCAAGATCAGGTAGCCCAATACCCCCGAGGCCAGGGAACCAATGATGATCCCCAACCGCTCATCGAACAGCCGATTGACTTCAGAGGCTTCAAAGGCGAGCGAACCAATAAACAGGCTCATGGTAAAGCCGATACCACAGAGCGCCGCCGTACCGTAGAGCGAACTCCAGGACATGCCCTGTGGTAAGCGGGTGATCCCGGCTTTGACCGCCAACCAGCAACAGGCGAAGACGCCAAGCTGCTTGCCCAGAAACAATCCCAGTGCAATACCAGTGGGCACCCTGTGAAACAGCTGGTCTGCACCGACACCTCCCAGGCTGATCCCGGCATTGGCAAAAGCAAACACCGGCAATACGAAAAATGCCACCAGCGCGTGCAGGTCGTGCTCCATGATTTTCAGTGGTGACACATCGGGATTTTTGGTGCGCAAGGGAATGAACATCGCCATGATCACCCCCGCCAGCGTGGCGTGTACTCCCGACTTGAGCATCGCTACCCACATCACCGTGCCCACCGCGATATAGAGGCTTTTCGACTCCACAGTAAAGCGGTTTAACAGCGCCAGCACCGGCAGGCACAACGCGACAATCACCAGCGCAATGGTGGAAATTTTCGCGGTATAGAAGAAGGCGATAATCAGAATAGCTCCGAGATCGTCAAAAATAGCCAACGAAGTCAGGAATATCTTGATGGAAACCGGCACCCTCGAACCGAGCAGGGAGAGCACGCCGAGGGCAAAGGCAATATCGGTGGCGGCAGGAATCGCCCAGCCCTGCTGTGCCGTAGCATTACCCTGGTTGAAAAACAGGTAGATCAACGCGGGGATTGCCATGCCGCCAATCGCACCGACGCCGGGCAGGATAATGTTGCGCGGGTCGGAAAGCTCCCCCTCCATCAGCTCGCGCTTCAGCTCCAGTCCCACCAGGAAGAAAAAGATCGCCATCAGGCCATCGTTAATCCACAACAGCAGCGGCTTGGCCACGGCCAGGTCACCTATGCTTACCGCCACCGGGGTATCAAGCAGCAGAGCGTAATAGGTTTGCAGGGGGGAGTTGGCACAGATCATGGCAACCACCGCCGCCAGCATCAGCACAATACCGCCGGAAGACTCCAGCCTCAGAAATCGCGCCAGTACCGATTCTTCTACAACATTCATAAAAATCCCTTATAGACAGCACCCAAAATGCGTTCCCACTCGAGTCCAGCTGGCGCGCCATGCCCGCTTTGCTTAACCCACTCTTCGCAGGGAAGAGAGAGACGGTAGCAAATTTCCACTTTGGCTGCGATCAACCGATGAAGATACTGGTGGGTTTTACCCAGCATACACAAGAGTTCATCACCCACCGGGGGCGATCAGATAATGCGAGAAGCCCGCTTCGGCACCGACTTCACGACAGGCGAAAGCCTGTCGCCCCACCCATGGCGGCGGTCGTCAATGTCTTATCCCTGTATTGATCACCATTGAATCGGAGCCATTGATTTAGCCACCCACAAATCGATATTTTTAATTAATTGTCTCCCTGTTTTTGTTAAATCAAGGCTATCAACCTGAGAAAACGGATACCCGGCAAGGGCCGTTTGAGTGGAACCTCTCAGCGCCAGAACGCCGATCGTCACAAAACCGCCCAGGCTGACCACTTATCATTTGCTTTCACAGCACGCCTATATTATCTAACTTTAGGTATGTGGCCGCTTCCTCTGGCAATTCACCTGGCCGGTTTCGGGCTACAGCAAATATGAACGCATCGCCAACTCCACTGTGCAGATGTCGAGCACATACGCACAGGATGTCGGCGGGCAGGGAGGCTTCATATGCAAAGTTGCAGGGTTCTTATCGTCGAAGACGAGAATATTGTCGCCCTTGACCTGTGTCGGCGGCTGAATAACCTTGGCTACGAAATCGTCGGCACCGCGGCCAGTGCGGACAAGGCCTTCAGACTGATCGAGAAGAAACAGCCCGACGTCATCCCTACGGATATCCGTATCAAGGGGAATGTCAGGGGTATCGAGGTGGCGGACAAGGTTCACCGCGGTGTCAATATCCCTGTCATTTTTCTCACCACCTACTCCGAAGAAGCCACCCTGGCGAGGACCTGGTACAGGGCAAAGTTCAACCAGACCTTCCCCTCCCTCCCGGCGATCAACCGGATAATCCCAAGAGCCGGATACGCTGGCACAAACTTGCTAAAACCGCTTCCCGGCAAGGAGAAGTCAGGGACGATGACATCAACAACAATGCCACGGATGCCTGGGTAACCGCAGGTATACAGCACCGGCAGGTCGTCAATATGGTTAATTGACGTATTTCCCCTGCGATGTTCCAAAACACGGTGGGAGAGAGGTTTATATGGACAAAGAACGACCGCTGCGCGCACTCATCATCGAGGATTCGCCAGACGATACGCTGTTGCTGCTACATACCCTGCGGCAGGGGGGTTACCGGGTCGAGCACCAGAGAGTGGCTTCAGCGGAACAGCTCCACACCGCGCTGGATACCCAGGAGTGGGAAATTATTTTATGTGACTACACTCTACCCAGCTTCAACGGCAGGCAGGCCCTGGACATAGCGCTCTCCAAGGGGCTGGACATACCGTTCATCTTCGTTTCCGGCACCATTGGAGAGGAAAGGGCTGTCGATGCCATGCGAGCGGGCGCTCAGGATTATGTGATGAAAGGAAACCTTACCCGCCTGCTACCAGCCATTGCCCGCGAATTGCACGAAGCCGCCGTTCGTCGTAACAACCGCTCTAGGGAAATCCAGTTTCGGAATATTCTAGACACAGCGCCGGATGCAATCATTGCCGTTGATGAACAGTGGCACATCTCGCTCTTCAACAGAGGGGCCGCAAAGATTTTTGGCTATTCTCCACAAGAAATACTTGGGCGGCCTTTCCACACCCTGTTGCCAAAACACAGTGCTGCGGACTGCAAACGACTCATTCAACAACATACGGGAACCGAACCCGAAGCGGGTTGCCAGAATGAACAACTAGAATTGTACGGCCGGCGCAGCGACGGCGATGAATTCCCTGCCGAAATCAACCTTTCCAGGAGCGTCACCGCTGGCACAACCTATTTTACCGTGATTCTGCGGGATATCACCGACCGTCAGCGTATGGCACAACAGCTGGATCACCTGGCCCACCACGACGAACTGACCGGACTCTGCAACCGCCGCTTGCTGCGGGCCCGTTTTGAACAGGGCCTGCAACTCGCCAAGCGGCGCGGCAGCAGACTTGCCCTGCTGATTCTCGACTTGGACCGCTTCAAGACAATCAACGACAGCCTCGGTCACGAGGCCGGCGACAAACTCCTTGGGGAGGTGGCAGACCGGCTGGCGGCAACCGTGCGCGCGGCCGATACAGTGGCCCGGCTGGGTGGCGACGAGTTCGCCGTGCTACTGACCGAGCTAAACACGTCGTACCAGGTCACCCAGGTAACCAGTAAAATTCTCCATGCCCTCAACGAGCCTTTCGAACTGGCGGGCCATGTATTGCACCTGAGCACCAGCATAGGTATCACGTTATTCCCCGAGGACGGGGATTCCTATGAACGCCTGGCCCGCAACGCGGACAACGCTATGTTTCAAGCCAAGGAGCAAGGCGGGGACTGCTTCCAGTTCTACCAGAAAAATATGGCGGAGTGCACCTTTGACAAACTGATACTGGGTGAAGAATTGCGCAATGCCCTCAACCAAAATGAGTTACAGCTGCACTACCAACCCATGGTAGAAACTGATTCGGGACAGGTCGTGGCCGTGGAGGCATTGCTGCACTGGCAACATCCAGAGCGGGGCCTTATATCCCCCGAGCGTTTTATTCCACTGGCAGAGGAAACCGGCCTGATTGTCCCCATCGGTGAGTGGGTATTCCGCACGGCCTGTCGCCAGGCCGTGGCGTGGCACCGTGCCAGCTTGCCACTGCGGGTATCGGTCAATGTTTCCCCTCGCCAGTTCCATCAGGATAATTTGCATGAAAAAATCCTACAGATATTGCAGGAAACCGGCGCGGCACCGGAGTGGATGGAAATCGAGATTACTGAAACTGTGTTGCTGTCACACGAGACCCACATACCCTTGAAGGCCCTGACGGCCCTGCACAAAGCAGGGTTGGGAATTTCCCTCGACGATTTCGGCACCGGCTACTCGAGCCTGAGCTATCTGAAACGATTTCCTATCAACACCCTCAAAATCGACCAGGTACTTGCCAGGGAAATTCCCCACAACGACAGCGATGCCGCCATTGCCCGGGCCATCATCGCCCTCGGGCAACAACTGAACATGAAAGTGATTGCGGAGGGCATCGAAACAGATGAGCAGGCGGATTTCATGCGCCTTGCGGGCTGCCACGAACTGCAGGGTTTCCTGCTGGGCCGCCCCATGAGCGCCGATCGACTCACTCAAATCCTGCCCGCCAGGAACAGCGGCGGACACCCCCTCCAGAATGATTGAAGCAGCAGCGTGGAGGGAACCGCATGGCTGTGACAACTAACAGCCTCTCCGGCAGTGAGGACATCATGCACCTAGGGCCTGTTCACACTAATTTGATTGCCTCTGTTGTGACTAAAAAAGCGCCAAACTAGGCGCGAGAAATGAATTTAGTGGTTCTAACTGAGTGACGAACAACGACGAGTGGCGCTTTTTTAGCCGCAACCCGAAGGGCAGGGGCCATTTTTGCCCCCAGCGTTGTTGTCATTCGCTCATTTAGAATAAAGACCAGAAAAGCACCAGCCAACCACTGGCATACGCGTGCCACTGGGCAAGCAGCATACCCAACTTAGATTTATATAAATAATTACCACTATTACTAATGCATATATACTTTTGATCTATATTTGGGCACCACTGCAATGCAGCGCACATAAAACAAGGTTCCAGTTAACAGGGAAATCTAACTGTGGTCACAGCCAGCAATCCTATTTTGGCCCACACTGCGCTGCCCCGGCGGTTGCAGGTGAGCTTGTCGAAAAGTCTGGCTCTGGCCTGCGGAGTTCTTTTATTCATCGCCATAGCCAATGCGGTGTTGATGATCCAGGCCACCAACCGTCTGGAAGAGGTTGCCAACGTTGTCAACGTGTCGGGAAAACTGCGCATGTTGAGCCAGAAAATGGCGCTGTTGTCTGTGACGGCCCCGGACAACGAGACCCCGTCACAGCTGAAAGCACTAATCAATGATTACGATACGGCACTTGCAGCACTGCAACAGGGCGGCAGTGCCTACGGCCTGAATATAAAACCACTGTCACCCGAGGTTCGCCCTTCCCTGACAAGCCTGAACAACGCGTGGTCTGCCTTTAAGCCTCTGCTGGCAGCAAACCCGGGCGGCACCGTGGGTGAGGCAAGTATCGTTGCGGAGTCGGAAGGATTGTTGTCAGATGCTGAAACTCTCATCAAAGAATTGACCGCCAATGCCAACATCGTCAAGCGGGAGACATCATTCTGGGTCATTGCACTATTGCTTCTTGAGACATGCGCCTTTGCTTCGATAGTGCTGTTTTTTCGCAGGCGTGTCATCGCGCCACTGATACAACTCACCCTCAGTGCCCGGGAGTTTTCCCGCGGCAATTATCAGCACAGAATCCCGTTCACCACCCAAAACGAAATCGGGGAATTAATCGCTGCCAGTAATTTCGCCGCCGACAAGATCAGCTCTTTGATCAAACAAACCCGGCGGGACAACATGCGGCTGCGCCGGACTCAGGTGATGAACCGCGTGCTCGCCGACAATTCCATCGTCGGCGTTTATACGGCCCGGCAAGGCAACCTCGAGTATGCCAACCAGGTCATTCTGGATATGTGGGGCTGCGCAAGTCTTTCCAGGCTCAAGTCGCTGAATGTACTCGACCTCGTGGTCGAGGAAGAGCGGCCCGCCATCCTCAGGCGCATTCATCAAAGCCTCCGCGGCGAACCGGGCAACGACATATTCCAGCTTCGGGCCAAACGGCTCGATGGCCGGCTCATGGTCCTGGAAATCTTCAGTTCGAGCATCAAGCTGGGCACCGACCGCATCAATATGGGTGTGGTAATGGACATTACTGCCCGCAAGGAGCAGCGCGAGCAGTTGGAATACCTGGCGACTCACGATGTACTCACCGGGCTGGCCAACCGCACGCTGTTTAACGATCACCTGCAACAAGCCATCGCGCAAGCCAACCGAAAGCACAGCGGTGCCGCCGTACTGATGATCGACCTGGATGACTTCAAGGTCATTAATGACAGCCTGGGGCACCGTGCCGGGGATATATTGTTACAACAGGTGGGGGAGCGGATCAGGCAATGTATACGCGAAGGTGGCACTGCGGCGCGCCTGGGGGGGAATGAGTTCATGGTATTGGTTCCCGACGCGGCAAGCAGTGAAGTCGCATCCGCGGTGGCGACCAAAATTCAACATGCCTTGTTCCGCTCCTTCAATCTCGACGGCACTGAAATTTTCGTGCGGGCGAGCATCGGGGTTGCCCTGTACCCAGAGGATGGAGACCAGAGCGCATTGATAGAACACGCCGATCTTGCCCTCTACCTGGCCAAAAAAGAGGGCCGCAGTTCGGTACATTTTTACTCGGAAGAGCTTAATACCTATAACAAACGAAAGCAGCAATTGGCCAGTCAACTGCATCGGGCACAGGAGCTAGGCGAGTTCTCGCTGGTCTATCAACCCAAAGTGTGCCTGCAAAGCGGCCGGATTGTCGGTGCGGAAGTGCTGCTGCGCTGGCGCCACAGTGAAGAAGGTTATATCCCGCCGGGAGAATTCATCCCCCTCGCCGAAGAAACCGGGCTGATCACCCAAATCGGGGAATGGGTGCTCAAGACGGCCTGTGCACAGAGCGTTGAGTGGCAAGCGGCCGGGCTGCCTCCAATCCCCCTGGCCGTCAATCTCTCCGCACGCCAGTTGTTTAACTACGATCTGGTGGAAATGGTTAGTCAAGTCCTGTCGGCGAGCGGGCTGGACCCCAGGTACCTGGAGCTGGAACTCACTGAAACCATGGTGATGGAACACAGAGAGACTGCGATCGGGGCAATAGCGCAACTCAGAAAGCTGGGCATTGCCATCTCCATGGATGATTTTGGCACCGGCTACTCCTCGCTCACCTACCTCAAACATCTGCCCATCGATAACCTGAAACTGGACAAGACCTTTATCGACTATGTGGCGACCATTCCCGCCGATGCAGAGATCGTGAAAAAGGTGATCGAGATGGGGCATGTGCTCGGGCTGGCCATTGTTGCGGAAGGCGTTGAAACCGCCGAACAGGTGGCATTCCTGCACGCCCATGACTGTGACCAGGTCCAAGGCTTCTTTTTCTGCCGACCACTCCCAGCCCATGAATTTGTGGTTCTATTGCGTCAGCGCCATGTATACGACTGCCCGTCGGAAAACGCTCCGGAAGGCGCGTGCGACCGATAAATCGCCCTTAGATCGAGCCGATCACTGCCAGCGTCCACTCCCAGCAAGACGAAACATGGCTATAACTTAAAAAGCGGGCCCCTCGGCCCGCCTTGAGCCCACATAACCTTTAGCGGCAACCACCCTGTCAACTTACCGGTAATCCGACAGCGGCGGGCAGGCGCAGACCAGGTTTCGGTCGCCGTACACATTGTCGATCCGACCCACCGGCGACCAGTATTTGGTCTCCCGCAGCGAGGTCAGCGGATAGGCCGCCAGTTCCCGGGAATAACTGCGCTGCCAGTCGTCCGCGGCCACGGTGTCCGCCGTGTGCGGTGCGTGGCACAGCGGATTGTCCTCCAGCGGGAACTCACCCCGCTCCACCGCCGCGATTTCCTCGCGAATTTGCAGCATGGCATCGCAGAAACGATCCAGCTCCTCACGGGATTCGCTCTCAGTGGGTTCGATCATCAGCGTACCCGGCACCGGGAACGACATGGTCGGCGCGTGGAAGCCGTAGTCGATCAGCCGCTTGGCCACGTCGTCCACGGTGACCCCGGAGGCATCCTTGATGGCGCTGAGGTCGACGATACACTCGTGGGCCACCCGGCCGTTGGCACCGGTATAGAGAATCGGGAAGGCATCCTTGAGGCGATTGGCCACGTAGTTGGCGTTGAGAATCGCCCCCTCGGTGGCCTGCTTCAGCCCCTCGGCACCCATCATGCGGATGTACATCCAGGTGATCGGCAGGATGCTGGCGCTGCCCCAGGGCGCGGAGGACACGGCGCCCACCGGGCGACCGCCGTCCAGGCGTTGGTGCCCCGGCAGGTAGGCCGCCAGGTGGTCTTTCACCGCCACCGGACCGACGCCGGGTCCGCCGCCGCCGTGGGGAATACAGAAGGTCTTGTGCAAATTCAGGTGGGACACGTCACCGCCAAACTTGCCCGGCTGGCACAGGCCGACCATGGCGTTGAGGTTGGCGCCATCGATGTACACCTGGCCGCCGTGACCGTGGATGATGGCGCAAATCTCGGTGATGCCCTCCTCGAACACCCCGTGGGTGGAGGGATAAGTGACCATGATCGCCGCCAGCTGCTCGGCGTGCTGCTCCGCCTTGGCGCGCAGGTCCTCCAGATCCACATTGCCGTTGGCATCGCAGGACACCACCACCACCTGCATGCCGCACATCTGCGCGGAGGCCGGGTTGGTGCCGTGGGCGGAACTGGGAATCAGGCAGATGGTGCGGTGGCTGTCGCCGCGGGCAGCGTGATAGGCGCGAATCGCCAGCAGTCCCGCATACTCCCCCTGGGAACCGGCATTGGGTTGCAGGGACACGGCATCGTAACCGGTGGCCGCGCAGAGCATGGCCTCCACCTCGTCGATCATGCGGCGATAGCCGCGGGTCTGTTCTGGCGGGGCAAAGGGGTGAATGGCGGCAAATTCCGGCCAGGTCACCGGCAACATTTCGGCGGTGGCGTTGAGCTTCATGGTGCAGGAACCCAGGGGAATCATCGCCCGGTCCAGGGCCAGGTCCTTGTCCGCCAGTTGGCGCAGATAGCGCAGCATCTCTGTTTCCGAGTGATAGCGGTTAAAGACCGGATGGCCCAATACCTCGCCCTCCCGCAACAACTGTGCCGGCAAACCGCTGACGACCCCACTCTCCAGCTCCGCCACGGTCAGGACGCTGCTGGCGTCGAACAGCCGCCACAGGGTTTCCAGATCGCCAGCAGTGGTGGTTTCATCCAGGGAAATACCCAGCTGGCCAGCGTCGATCACCCGCAGGTTGATACCCTGCTCCCGAGCCGCGGTGTGGATAGCCGCTGTCTGCTCACCGCTGGCAACGGTCAGGGTATCGAAGAAACGATCGTTGACCGGGCTGAAGCCGAGTTTTGACAAACCCGCTGCCAGAATGGCCGTCAGCTTGTGCACCCGTTCGGCAATGCGCTGCAACCCCTGCGGGCCGTGGTACACCGCGTACATACTGGCCATCACCGCCAACAGCACCTGGGCGGTGCAAATGTTACTGGTGGCCTTCTCGCGGCGAATGTGTTGCTCGCGGGTTTGCAGCGCCAGGCGGTAGGCGGGCTTGCCGCGGCTGTCCACGGACACCCCCACCAGGCGGCCCGGCAGGGAGCGTTTATACGCATCCCGGGTGGCCATATAGGCCGCATGGGGACCGCCAAAGCCAAACGGCACGCCAAAGCGCTGGGTGGAACCGATGGCCACATCGGCACCCAGCTGCGCCGGATTTTTCAGCAGCAGCAGGCCGAGGATATCCGCCGCCATCACCACCAGCGCCTTCTGCTGGTGGGCGGCCTCAATCTCGGCGGAAAAATCCCGCACCGCGCCGTCTGCGCCGGGGTACTGCAGCAGCACACCAAAGCACTCGTGCTCGCCCAGTTCCGCGGGGTTGCCCACCTCCACCTCGATATCGAGGGGTTCGGCGCGGGTCTGCACCACGGCGATGGTCTGCGGCAAACACTGCTCATCCACAAAGAATACCCGCCCCTTCGACTTGGCCATGCGCATGCACAGGGTCATGGCTTCCGCCGCGGCGGTGCCCTCATCCAGCAGTGAGGCGCTGGCCAGGTCCATGCCGGTGAGGTCGGTGATCATGGTCTGGAAATTCAGCAGCGCCTCCAGGCGGCCCTGGGAAATTTCCGGCTGGTAGGGGGTATAGGCGGTATACCAGGCGGGGTTTTCCAGCACGTTGCGCAGAATCACGTTGGGGGTAAAGCAGTTGTAATAGCCCTGGCCGATAAAGGACTTCATCACCCGGTTCTCGGCGGCGATGGCCTTCAGCTCCGCCAGTGCCTGCTGTTCGCTACAGGACTCCGCCAGGGCCAGTGGCTGGCCGGAGCGAATACTGCCGGGCACCACGGCATCGATAAAGGCGCCCATGCTGTGGTAGCCCAGCGCCGTCAACATGACCTGCTGATCCTCGGCGGAGGGGCCGATATGGCGGTGGATAAATTCGTTGCTGTGGGTCAGTTCAGCCAGTGATTTCATGGAATTTTGTCTCTATCGATATGCGGGTTTAAAGTCTTTTAAATACGGTTTTGACACTTAATTGAACATCGTCAGCGAGGCCGCTGAGACAAGGCAAAAATGGCCGAAAAAGCAGAGGTTATTGGGTATAACTGAGCATTTTGAGGACATTTTTAACGCCGTATCAGCAACGCAGGTAGATGTTTAGCCACGGTAATAGCGTTGGGGCACAAAGGGCATCTTCGCCACCGTCACCGGGCGCGGCTTGCCACGCACCAGGGCATTCAGCACCGTGCCGACCGCGGCGTACTGAGCCTCAACATAACCCATGGCCAGCGGTGCCTCCAGGGTCGGACCAAAACCGCCGCTGGTCACCACTCCGACCTGTTCGCCGGCCTCATTGACCAGTTCGGCGCCCTCGCGCACCGGGGCCCGACCGTCGATCTGCAGACCCACCCGCTTGCGTGGCGCGCCCTCGGCCATTTCCCGGAAGATCAGCTCGGCACCGGGGAAACCGCCGGCTTTGTCGCCGTCGGGACGGCGGGATTTGCTGATACTCCACAGCAGCGACGCCTGAATTGGGGTAGTGGTGGTGTCCAGATCGTGGCCGTAGAGGCACAGACCCGCCTCCAGGCGCAGGGAATCGCGGGCGCCGAGGCCGATGGCCTTCACCTGGGCAAAACCCAGCAGCTTGCGCGCCAGTGCCTCAGCCGCTTCGGCGGGCACGGAAATTTCAAAGCCGTCTTCGCCGGTGTAGCCGGAGCGGGTGATAAAGCAGTCGGCACCGTCGATGCTGACGTGGCAACCGTTCATGAAAATCAGTTCACAGACGGCGGGGGCAATCTCTGCCATCACCTCGGCGGCGGCGGGACCCTGCAGGGCCAGCAGGCCTTGACCGTCCAAGTAGTCGATATCGAAACCCGGCAGATTGGCCCGCAGGTGGGCCAGATCCTGTTCCTTGCAGGCGGCATTGACCACCAGAAAGAACTGGTCCTCGGCCCAGCGGGTAATCATCAGGTCATCGAGGATGCCGCCCTCGCCATTGGTAAACAGGGCGTAGGTCTGGCGGTTGATCGGCAGGCTCTCCAGCTCCACCGGCACCAGCGCTTCCAGCGCCTTTGCCACGCCGACACCACTGACCACCACCTGGCCCATATGGGAGACATCAAACAGTCCGGCCTGGGCACGGGTTTGCAGGTGTTCGGCCATAATGCCATCGGGGTACTGCACCGGCATCTCGTAACCGGCGAAGGGCACCATGCGGGCACCCAGTTCGAGGTGCAGGGCTTTGAGAGGAGTAGCTTTCAGGTCAGCGCTGAGATCAGTGGTCATAGGAGTCCGCCAAGGGTAGCAACAGAAACAAAAAGAGCCATGTTAGCGACCCGGTTATAATTGGTAAAATTAATAGTTAAAATCATTCCATTTCATTTATTAATGGTACTTACACCATGAAAAATCTGCCCACCGACCTGTTGCGCGCCTTCGTCACCGTGGTGGAACTGGGTGGCTTCACCCCGGCGGCGAACTGGCTGGGGCGCTCCCAACCCGCGGTTAGCCTGCAGATCAAGCGACTGGAACAGCTGCTGGGCCAGACCCTGTTGATTCGCAGCGGCCAGCAACTGGAGCTGAGTCGCGCCGGACAACTGCTGTTTCGCTATGCCCGCCAGATCCTGGCCCTCAACGACGAGGCGGTGGCCCAGTTCACCAAGACCTCGGTGAGCGGCAAGATCCACTTCGGCATTCCCAGCGAGTTCGCCACCACATTGCTGCCGAAGATCGTCGGCCGCTTTGCCCAGGCCTACCCCAACGTCACCCTGGAAGTGACCTGCGCGCTCAGCAAACAGCTTTTATCCGAGGTGGAGCGGCGCCGCTACGACCTGATCCTGGCACTGCACGACGATCCCGCCATGGCCGGCCACAACCTGGTCAAGGAGGATGAACTGGTGTGGGTCACCGGTAGCGACCACGATGCCCACCTGCAATCGCCGCTGCCGCTGATCGCCGCCCCGGAGGGCTGTATCTATCGCAAGCGCGGTATCGAATGCCTGAATGAGAGCCGGCGGGACTGGCGCATTGTCTACACCATCCCCGATCTCACCGGGATTCAGGCCGCCATTCAGGAAGGGCTCGGCGTAACCGTATTGGCCCGCAGCACCGTGCCGGAAAACCTGCGCGTATTGAAACCCACCGAGAAACTGCCCAGACTGGGTAAAGTCGGGATCAGCCTGATCGACCAGAGCCCGGAGCCGGGGGAGGCCATCGCCCGGCTGATGGACTTCGTCAAGGCCTCCCTCTAGTAGGATACCGCCACCGTGAACACCACCAGAAAAGACAATATTGTGCTGATCGGCATGCCCGGCGCTGGCAAGAGCACCGTCGGGGTGCTGCTGGCCAAGGCGCTGGGCAAAGACTTTGTGGACAGCGATGTGCTGATCCAGGTGCGCGAGGGCAAGCCCCTGCAACAGATCATGGATGAGAACGATTACCTGCACCTGCGGCAGATCGAGGAGCAGGTGCTCAACGACATCCGCGGCCGCAACCTGGTGATCGCCACCGGCGGCAGCGCCGTGTACAGCGACAGCGCCATGGCGCACCTGGCCCGCCACGGCATCATCGTCTACCTGGATACCCCGCTGCACAGTCTGCGGGCGCGCATCCGCGACTACGACAGCCGCGGCATCGCCCGGCGACCGGAGCAGAGCTTCGAGGAGCTATTTGCCGAGCGCACCGCACTGTACCGCCACTACGCAGAGATCACCCTGCACAGCGAGCAGCATTCTCCAGAGGAGGTGGTGGCCGCCATCGCCGCGGC
>NZ_JBFHQR010000032.1:0-19395 GCF_041592135.1 Porticoccus sp.
AAAGCCCAGCATTCACCCGCCCAATTTGAAACGTGCCGTCGAGAGGAGACAGGGTGTCTCCGTTGGTCACCCCATGCCAAGTTTTGGCCATGTTGCCCCACCGTTATTGTCATTGGTATCACAGGGGACTTTAGATTAGATTCAGATGTCAGCCGGTTCAACCTTTTTTGAGCGGCTGGCGGCGGTCAGTGCACACTTATCATGACGGTTGTGGCGCAATTCCAGTACAATAGCGGCCCTTCAGAATCACCCGAAGTGAGTTATGTCACCATGCAGATTTTTCGTGGCGCACCAGCCCTGTCCGACTTCAGAAAACAGCAATTATTGAGCGCGCTGCGTGCGATTGATCCGGGCGTTGAGAAGCTCTACGCGGAATACCTGCATTTTGCCGATCTGCGGCAGCCGCTGTCAGCTGATGAGATCGGCACCCTGGAAGCGTTGCTGCAATACGGCCCGCGGATGGTTCGCGAGATGCCCCGGGGGCAGCTGCTGTTGGTGACGCCGCGGCCCGGCACCATTTCTCCCTGGTCCAGCAAGGCCACCGATATTGCCCATAACGCCGGTCTGGCTGTGATCAACAGGCTGGAGCGGGGCATCGCCTATTACCTGCAGGGACAGCTCTCCGAGGCTAATCAGCCGACGCTGCGAGCGGTGTTGCATGACCGCATGGTGGAGACAGTGCTGACCGATGTCGAAAGCGCCGCAGCCCTGTTCCAGCATCAGCAGCCGGCGCCTATGGCCACCATCGCGGTATTGGCGGAGGGGCGCGAGGCACTGGTGGCTGCCAACCGGACCCTGGGTCTGGCGTTGGCTGAAGATGAAATTGACTACCTGTTGCAGAGTTTTACCGAGTTGGGGCGCGATCCCTCTGATGTGGAACTGATGATGTTCGCCCAGGCCAACTCCGAGCATTGTCGCCACAAAATCTTCAATGCGTCCTGGAGCATAGATGGTCAGGTGCAGGACAAGTCCCTGTTTGCCATGATCAAGAATACCTGTGAACAGGGCGGCGAAAACGTGCTGTCTGCCTACTCTGACAACGCCTCGGTAGTGGTCGGCAGCGAGGGCGGGCGTTTTTTCCCCGACCCCGACAGCAAAATCTATGGCTATAGCCAGGAGCCGATTCACCTGCTGATGAAAGTGGAAACCCACAACCATCCCACCGCCATTGCACCCTTTCCCGGTGCCGGCACCGGTGCCGGCGGGGAAATTCGCGACGAGGGCGCGGTGGGACGCGGTTCCAAGCCGAAAGTGGGGCTGACGGGGTTTACCGTTTCCAATCTCAATATTCCGGGGTTTGTGCGCCCCTGGGAGCGGGACTACGGCAAGCCCGAGCGCATTGTCAGTGCGCTGGATATCATGATCGACGGACCCGTCGGCGGCGCGGCCTTCAACAATGAATTCGGCCGCCCCAACCTGTGCGGCTATTTCCGCAGTTTTGAAGAGGATTTCGGCGGCGAGCGCCGCGGCTACCACAAACCCGTGATGCTGGCCGGCGGCTACGGCAATATCCGCGAAGAACACATTGAAAAGCGCCCGTTTGCAGCCGGCTGCAAGCTGATCGTGCTGGGCGGTCCGGCGATGCTGATCGGTCTCGGCGGCGGTGCGGCGTCCTCCATGGCGTCCGGCAGCAGCGCCGAGGAGCTGGATTTTGCCTCGGTGCAACGCCAGAACCCGGAGATCGAGCGCCGCTGCCAGGAGGTCATTGACCAGTGTTGGCAGCTCGGCGCTGCCAACCCGATCGCCTTTATTCACGATGTGGGTGCCGGTGGACTTTCCAATGCCTTCCCCGAACTGGTCAAGGACGGCGGCTGTGGCGGCCATTTTGAGCTGCGCAAGGTGCCCAATGACGAACCCGGGATGTCGCCCCTGGCCATCTGGTGCAACGAGGCCCAGGAGCGCTATGTGATGGCGGTCAAGCCCGCCGACCTGGCCCGTTTTGAAACCATCTGCCAGCGCGAGCGCTGTCCCTATGCGGTGGTGGGTGAAGCCACCGATGACAAACACCTGCTGCTGAACGACCGCCATTTTGACGCCAGGCCGGTGGACCTGCCGATGTCCGTGCTGTTCGGCAAGCCGCCGAAGATGCATCGGGAGGCGGCAACCCATCAACCTGAGTCCCGGCCATTTGACTGGTCGCAAATCAGCCTCGCTGAGGCGGTTGATCGGGTGCTGACCCACCCGGCGGTGGCCAGTAAAAGTTTCCTGATCACCATCGGCGATCGCAGTGTCACCGGCATGGTGGTGCGCGACCAGATGGTCGGCCCCTGCCAGGTGCCAGTGGCGGATTGTGCGGTCACCACCGTCAGTTACGACAGCTATGCCGGTGAGGCCATGGCCATGGGTGAACGCACCCCGCTGGCGCTGCTGGATGCCCCGGCCTCCGGTCGCATGGCCATTGGTGAAGCCATCACCAATATTGCCGCCACCGCCATTGCCAGCCTGGCGGACATCAAGTTGTCCGCCAACTGGATGTGCGCCGCCGGCCACCCGGGGGAAGATGAAAAATTGTTCCGCACCGTGGAGGCGGTGGGCATGGAGCTGTGCCCGGCCCTCGGTCTCACCATTCCGGTGGGCAAGGACTCCATGTCCATGCGCACCACCTGGCAGGACGGTGACGAGAGCAAGGCGGTGACGGCGCCGCTGTCGCTGGTTATTTCCGCCTTCGCGCCGGTCGTGGATGTGCGTCGGACCCTGACCCCGGAACTGCGCACCGATCAGGGCGAAACCGCGCTGTTGTATATCGACCTCGGCGACAACCGCAATCGCCTCGGCGGCTCCATCCTGGCGCAGGTCTACAACCAGCTGGGCGATACCCCGGCGGATGTGGTGAGCGCGGCGAAACTGAAGGCATTTTTTGAAACAGTTCAGGTGGCGAATCAGGCCGGTGAGTTGTTGGCCTATCACGATCGCTCCGATGGCGGCCTGTTTGCCACCCTGGTGGAAATGGCTTTTGCCGGCAATGTGGGCTTGAGCATTTGCCTGGACGAACAGCCCGGCGATGCGCTGTCATTGCTGTTCAGCGAGGAACTCGGCGCGGTTGTGCAGGTGACCACGCACCGGGTTGAGGGGGTGAAGGCGCGCTTTGCCAAGGTGGGTATTGCGGCCTCCACGGTGGCCACCCTGGATCGCGATGATGGCATCGACATCATGCAGGACGGCGCCTGCCTGTTCAGTTCCAGTCGCACCGAGTTGTTGCGCCGCTGGAGCGAGACCAGTTACCAGATTCAGTCCCTGCGGGACAACGAGGACTGCGCGCGGGAAGAGTTTGATGCGCTGTTTTTCGACAACCCGGGACTCAGTGTCAACCTGACTTACGACCAGAACGAAGACGTTGCCGCCCCTTTCATCAATACCGGTGTGCGACCGGCGCTGGCGGTGCTGCGCGAGCAGGGCGTGAACGGCCATGTGGAAATGGCCGCGGCCTTCGATCGGGCGGGATTCAATGCTGTGGACGTGCACATGAGCGACCTGCTCAGCGGCCGCCGCCAGCTGGAGGAATTTAAAGGGCTGGTGGCCTGCGGCGGCTTCTCCTACGGGGATGTGCTCGGTGCCGGTGGCGGTTGGGCTAAAACCGTGTTGTTCAATGGGGCGCTGCGGGATCAGTTCCAGCAGTTTTTCCATCGCCCGGACACCTTTACCTTGGGCGTCTGCAACGGCTGCCAGATGCTGTCAAACCTGAAGATGCTGATTCCCGGTGCGGAGCACTGGCCGCGCTTTGTGCGCAACCTCTCCGAGCAATTTGAAGCCCGCTTCTCGCTGGTGAAAGTGCAGCCATCGCCCTCCATCCTGTTCAGGGACATGGTCGGCTCCTACATGCCCATCCCGGTGGCGCATGGGGAGGGCAGGGTGGAATTCGCCTCCGGGATAGATGTCGATGCCTTCGATGACTCCGGTGCCGTGGCCTTGCGCTACCTGGACAACTACCTGGAAATTGCCGAGACCTACCCGGCCAACCCCAACGGCTCCATCTATGGCATTACCGGTGTGACCAGCGGTGACGGCCGCGCCACCATTATGATGCCGCACCCGGAGCGGGTATTCCGCGCGGTCACCAATTCCTGGCTCCCCGATGACTGGCAGGAGGACGGCGCCTGGATGCGTTTGTTCAGGAACGCAAGGCGGTTTGTCGGCTAGGCCGGACGGGTTCACTTCCCGGCCTCCCGGCCGGGCCGACTTGTTGCCGTTGCAGGCTGGCGCATGTTGATCTCCCCGCCAGCTGTAATGGACGGAGAAGTGGGCAAGGGGCTTCGTCATTGGCAGGAGGGAGGCGTTCTCCCGGGGTTGTGGAACGGTTTTTCTGTGCACGGACACTGATCCAGATCAATCATTGTCAAACTGTTGTACCGGTTATTCACCAGTCTTTGTTGCCCTTAAAACCCTGAATACCGATAATAGCGCCCCTCGACGGACCGCGCTCCGCAATGCTTCCTGAATCTAGCGAGAGGTTTACTACGTGACAGAACAAAATCGCCCCGTTCCCGCCGACTTTTTTGCTGACTGGAAAGAGCGTGAAGCCCTGGCCGAGGCCATGATTCCGCTGATCGGCAAACTGTATCGGGAGAACAACGTGTCTCTCTACATGTACGGCAGAAACATGGTGAACCGCTCGGTGATCGAGCTGATGAAGGCCCATCGTTTTGTCCGTCAGATCGAGCACAATGAACTGTCCGAGTTTGAAACCTTCCCGCTGATCAAGGCGCTGGCCGAGATGAACCTGGGGCCGGCCCACATCGATGTGGGCAAGCTGACGGTGAAGTACCAGGCATCTGGCAACGGTGAAAACCTGACGGCATTCCTGCAGCGCGAGGTGGGTGACGATATCGGCTGTGAGCGCAAGCCACTGCCCCAGCCCCAGGATGTCGTGCTGTACGGTTTTGGTCGCATCGGCCGTCTGGTGGCCCGCCTGTTGCTCGAAAAAACCGGCAGCGGCGACCTGCTGCGCCTGCGCGCCATTGTGGTTCGCAAAGGCAAGAGCGAAGATGATCTGGCGAAGCGTGCCAGCCTGCTGCGCCGGGACTCGGTGCACGGCGCCTTCGACGGCACCATCCGTGTGCTGGAAGACAAAAATATCCTGGTCTGTAACGGCAACCCGATTCAGGTGATTTACGCCAACTCGCCCGCTGAAGTGGATTACACCCAATATGGTATCCAGAATGCCATCGTGGTGGACAACACCGGTGTGTGGCGTGACGAGGACGGATTGGGGCAGCACCTGGAATGCCCCGGTGCCAGCAAGGTGATCCTGACCGCGCCCGGCAAGGGCAGCATTCCGAATATCGTCTATGGCATTAACCAGGGCGAAATCACCGCTGACTCCAAAATTATTTCGGCCGCCTCCTGTACCACCAATGCCATTGTGCCGGTACTGAAGGCGCTGATGGATGACTACGGCATTGAACGTGGTCACGTGGAGACGGTGCACTCCTACACCAACGACCAGAACCTGATCGACAACTATCACAAGGGTTCGCGCCGGGGCCGCAGTGCGCCGCTGAATATGGTGATTACTGAAACCGGTGCCGCTAAGGCGGTTGCCAAGGCGTTGCCGGCATTGGCGGGCAAGCTCACCGGTAATGCCATCAGGGTGCCGACACCCAATGTGTCCATGGCCATTCTGAACCTGCAATTGGGCCGTGAAACCAGCAAGGAAGAATTGAACGAATACATGCGCAATATTGCGCTCTATTCACCCTTGCAGCAGCAGATTGACTACACCATTTCCACTGAGGCGGTATCCACGGATTTTGTGGGTTCCCGCCACGCCTGTATTTTCGATTCAGAGGCGACCATTGTCAGTGGCGACAGCGTGGTGCTGTATTGCTGGTATGACAACGAGTTTGGCTACAGCTGTCAGGTGGTGCGCTGCCTTGAAAAGCTGGCGGGCCTGTCCTGGGCGATGTACCCGAAATCCTGATTGAAATCGAAGCCGCGCTATTCGCGGCTTTTTTTCGAAGGGTCGAAACCGGCTGGAAACAGGCGGCCCCGGGGCGAATAACCACATGCTTCGCACTGGTAATGAAAGGCGTCGACCTTTATAATCGCGCGGATTTGATTGCCAGTATTATTGGCCCTGTCGGGGCTTATTTACTGTTGAAAGACACCGCTAAAGCGGTTGGTCTTTGTCGCTGCCAAGCGATGAACTTGGGGGCTCTATGAAGAGCAATAAATTAAAAAACCGCATCAGTAGGCACAACCTATGATCAAGATCCGTCGCGGATTGGACTTACCTATTTCGGGCTCTCCCGAGCAAGTCATTCACGATGGGCCCAAGGTGAACTCTGTCGCTGTTATCGGCTTTGACTACGTGGGGATGAAACCCACCATGGCAGTCAAGGAAGGTGACAGGGTAAAGTTGGGCCAGTTACTTTTCTCTGACAAGAAAACCGAGGGCGTGCGTTTTACCGCACCCGCTGCCGGTGTTGTCTCTGCCATCAATCGGGGCGAACGCCGCGTGCTGCACTCCGTGGTGATTGATATTGATGGCGATGAACAGGAGACCTTTGCCCAGTACAGCGTCGCTGAACTGGCGCAGCTGGATCGCCCAGCCGTCGTCGCCAACCTGGTGAATTCCGGTTTGTGGACGGCATTGAGAACCCGGCCCTATTCGAAGGTTCCCTCACCCTCGGCTGATGCCCCCAATTCCATTTTTGTCACGGCCATGGATACCAATCCCCTGGCGGCTGATCCCGCGCTGGTCATCGCCGAGCGCAGTGACGACTTTGTCAATGGCCTCAAGGTGCTGAAGCGCCTGACCGATGGCGCGGTCCACCTTTGTAGTGCCGATGGCAGTCAGGTGGCGGGCGCTGATGTGGCCGGTGTGCAGGCCAGCAGTTTTGCCGGCCCGCATCCCGCCGGACTCGCCGGCACCCATATTCACTTTATTGATCCGGTGAGCGATCACAAGATGGTCTGGACCATCGGCTATCAGGATGTGATGGCGGTTGGTGCACTGTTCACCACTGGCCAACTGGATACCCGCCGGGTGATCTCCCTGGCTGGTCCCCAGGTAGAAAAGCCCCACCTGCTGCGCACTCGCCTCGGCGCCAGCCTGGCCGACCTGACTGCCGGGCAACTGAAACCCGGTGATAACCGGCTGGTATCGGGTTCTGTGCTTTCCGGTCGCAACGCCCGCGGCGATTTCGCCTACCTCGGCCGTTATCACAACCAGGTGTCTGTGCTGCTGGAAGGTCGCACCCGTGAATTTTTCCGCTACCTTTCCCTCGGCAGCAATCGCCACTCAGCGATGCCGATTTACCTGTCGGCCCTGAACAAGGGACAGTCATTTGACTTCACCACCAACACCAACGGCAGCGAACGGGCCATGGTACCCCTGGGGAATTACGAAAAGGTCATGCCCCTGGATATCCTGCCCACCCAGCTGCTGCGTTCGTTGATTGTGGGTGATACCGAAACGGCACAAAAACTGGGTTGTCTGGAGCTGGACGAAGAAGATCTGGCGCTCTGTACCTATGTTTGTGTGGGCAAATACGAATACGGTCCGATTCTTCGCAATAATTTGACCCGTATTGAGAAGGAGGGCTGATCGTGAAAGCATTGCGCAACTATCTCGACAAGATCGAGCCGCACTTTGAAGAGGGCGGTAAGTGGCATAAATGGTTCGCCCTGTACGAAGCCGCGGATACCATTTTCTACTCGCCGGCATCCGTCACCAAAAATGGTTCACATATCCGCGATGGTGTGGATTTGAAGCGGGTGATGATCACTGTCTGGCTGGCGGCATTTCCGGCCATGTTCTTCGGTATGTACAACTTGGGTTTCCAGGCCAACACCGCACTGGCTGCCATGGGCAGCACCGAAGTGGCCGGTTGGCACGGTGCCCTGATCTCCCTGCTGGCGGGCCATGACCCCAGCAGTATCTGGGATTGCATGTGGTACGGCGCGGTCTATTTCGTGCCGATCTACATGGTGACCTTTATCGTCGGTGGTTTCTGGGAAGTGTTGTTCGCCATGGTCCGTGGCCATGAGGTGAACGAGGGCTTCTTCGTGACGTCCATCCTGTTTGCCCTGATTTGTCCTCCGGATGTTCCCCTCTGGCAGGCTGCCCTGGGCATCAGTTTTGGTGTGGTAATCGGCAAGGAAGTGTTCGGCGGCACCGGCAAGAATTTCCTCAACCCGGCGCTCTGTGGTCGCGCTTTCATGTTCTTTGCCTACCCGGCCGATATGTCCGGCGATGCGGTGTGGACGGCGGTGGATGGCTTCACCGGGGCCACGGCGTTGTCCATCGCTGCCAACCAGGGGCTGGATACGCTGCAACAGCAGATGACCTGGATGGACGCCTTCCTCGGCAACATGCAGGGCTCAATCGGTGAAACGTCCACCCTGGCGATCTTTATCGGCGGTGCGCTGTTGCTGTTGAACCGCATTGCTTCCTGGCGGATTGTCGCTGGGGTGATGATCGGCATGATCGCACTGTCGACGCTGTTCAACCTGATCGGTTCGGATACCAACCCGATGTTCAACGTGCCCTGGTACTGGCATCTGGTGATGGGCGGTTTCGCCTTTGGCATGGTGTTTATGGCGACCGATCCCGTTTCGGCGTCCATGACTGAAACGGGCAAACTGTGGTTCGGCGCGCTGATCGGCGTCATGGTGGTACTGATTCGGGTGGTTAATCCCGCATTCCCGGAGGGCATGATGCTGGCGATTCTGTTTGCCAACCTGTTCGCACCACTGATCGACCACTTTGTGATTGAAGCCAATATCAAACGGAGGGCGGCACGTGGCTAGTAACGACTCTACTTCCAAGACTATTATCGTTGCGCTGGCGCTCTGTATCGTGTGCTCAGTGTTTGTATCCGGTGCCGCGGTGATGCTGCGTCCGGCCCAGCAGGTTAACAAGGACCTGGATCGGAAGACCAATATTCTGGCAGCTGCGGGCCTTCTGAAATCGGGCGTCAGCATTGAAGCGCAGTTTGAGAGCGTCACGACTCGGGCGGTTGACCTGACCACCGGTAAATTTACCGATGCGGTGAAGGTGTCCAGCTACGATCAGCGCAAGGCGGCCAAAGATCCAGCCATCTCTGAAGCCCTGGGTGATGCAGACATTGCCAAGATTGGTCGCCGTGCCAATTATGCGCTGGTGTATATCATCAAGGGCGATTCAGGCATCGACAAGGTTATCCTGCCGATCAAGGGGTACGGTCTGTGGTCGACTCTCTACGGTTTCGTGGCACTCGAATCTGACCTGAACACCGTGGCGGGGCTCGGCTTCTACGAACACGCAGAGACTCCCGGACTGGGCGGCGAGGTGGATAACCCGCTGTGGAAGGCCAAGTGGGTGGGCAAGAAAACCTATGATGAAAACAACCATGCGGCCCTGACGGTGATCAAAGGCAGCGTGGACAGCAGTCGTCCCGAGGCAATTCATCAGGTGGATGGCCTGTCCGGCGCTACCCTGACCAGTCGCGGAGTCGATAATCGGATTAAGTTCTGGATGGGCGAAAATGGTTTCGCCCCATTCTTGGCTAACTTGCGTGCAGGGGAGGCCTGATCATGGCGACGAAGACGAAAGACATTTTATTCAAGCCGGTTTTTGACAATAACCCGATTGCGTTGCAAATCCTGGGTATCTGTTCGGCGCTGGCGGTGACCTCCAGCCTGAAGGTCTCCATGGTGATGGCGATTGCACTGACATTGGTGACGGCCTTTTCGAGTATGTTTGTGTCGATGATTCGCCATCACATTCCCTCGAGCATCCGTATCATTGTACAGATGACCATTATTGCTTCCCTGGTAATCGTGGTGGACCAGATTCTCAAGGCGGTGGCATACGACATCAGTAAGCAGCTGTCCGTCTTCGTGGGCCTGATCATCACCAACTGTATCGTGATGGGCCGCGCTGAAGCCTACGCTATGAAGAACCCGCCGGTTGCCAGCTTCCTCGATGGCATCGGTAACGGCCTGGGCTACAGTGCCATGCTGATGACACTGGCGGTTATCCGCGAGCTGTTCGGCTCCGGCAAACTGTTCGGCTTCGAAATTCTGTCGACTGTCAGCAACGGTGGCTGGTATGTGCCAAATGGCCTGCTGTTGCTGCCCCCCAGTGCCTTCTTCCTGATTGGGCTGATTATCTGGGCGCTGCGGACCTGGAAAAAATCCCAGGTGGAGACAGGCGAATACAAGATTGTGCCGAACAGCTCTGAAGCGGAGACAGCCTGATGGAACATCTGATTAGTTTATTTGTTCGCTCTGTTTTCATTGAAAACATGGCATTGGCGTTCTTTTTGGGGATGTGTACCTTCCTGGCGATTTCCAAGAAGATCCAGGCGGCCATCGGTTTGGGTATCGCCGTTGTGGTGGTGCTGACCATTACCGTGCCGGCCAATAACTTGATCTATACCTACCTGTTGTCTGAAGGTGCGCTGACCTGGACCGGTATTTCGGGCATGGAGAACGTTGACCTGAGCTTCCTGGGCTTGCTTAGCTACATCGGTGTGATTGCGGCGATTGTGCAGATCATGGAGATGTTCCTGGACAAGTTTGTACCAGCGCTCTACAACGCGCTGGGTGTGTTCCTGCCCCTGATTACGGTGAACTGCGCCATTATGGGTGCATCACTGTTTATGGTGGAGCGGGATTACGATTTTGCAGAGAGTGCCGTGTTTGGACTGGGCTCCGGTGTCGGCTGGGCACTGGCGATCATTGCCCTGGCCGGTATTCGCGAAAAGCTCAAATACAGTGACGTGCCAGCCGGCCTGCAGGGTCTCGGTATCACCTTTATCACAGTTGGTCTGATGTCGTTGGGCTTTATGTCCTTCGGCGGTATCGACCTGTAATCGGCGAGGAGAGGATAGATAATGAATCTGGAAATCATACTCGGCGTTGTTATGTTCACCGTGATCGTGTTGGCTCTGGTGGCCTTTATTTTGGCTGCCCGCGCTCGCCTGGTGAGCTCCGGCGATGTCACCATCGATATCAACGGTGAGAAAAAAATAACCGTGTCCGCGGGAGACAAACTGTTGCAGACCCTGTCTGCAGCTGGTCTGTTCCTGCCCTCTGCCTGTGGTGGCGGCGGCAGCTGCGCCCAGTGTAAGTGCGTAGTCCTCGAGGGTGGCGGTGCGATGCTGCCTACGGAAGAGGCGCACTTCACTCGTCGCGAAGCGAACGAGGGCTGGCGCCTGTCCTGCCAGACTCCGGTCAAGCAGGATATGAAAGTTGAAGTGCCCGAAGAGGTGTTTGGTGTCAAGCAGTGGGAATGCACTGTGGATAGCAACCCGAACGTGGCCACTTTCATCAAGGAACTGACCCTGCGCCTGCCTGAAGGTGAAAATGTTAACTTCCGTGCCGGTGGTTACGTGCAGCTGGAATGTCCTCCGCACCATGTCAAATACAGCGACTTCGATATTGAAGAGGAGTACCGCGGCGACTGGGAGCGTTTTGGCTTCTTCAATCTTGAGTCCAAAGTGACTGAGACAACGATCCGCGCCTATTCCATGGCCAACTATCCGGAAGAAAGGGGCGTGGTGAAGTTCAATATCCGCTGTGCCACTCCGCCTCCCGGTGCGCAGGGTATCCCGCCGGGCATTATGTCTTCCTGGGTATTCGCTCTGAAACCCGGTGACAAGGTGACTGTATACGGTCCCTTCGGTGAGTTCTTTGCCAAGGATACCGACAACGAAATGGTCTTTATCGGTGGCGGTGCGGGCATGGCGCCGATGCGCTCCCACATTTTCGACCAGCTGCGTCGTCTCAAGACCGACCGGAAAATTTCCTTCTGGTACGGTGCGCGCTCCCTGCGGGAGTGTTTCTACACCGAAGAGTACGATGAGTTGCAGGCTGAAAATGACAATTTCCGTTGGCATCTGGCGCTGTCAGATCCGCAGCCGGAAGACAACTGGACCGGGCTGAAAGGGTTTATCCACCAGGTGTTGTTTGATAACTACCTGAAAGACCACCCCGCCCCGGAAGACTGCGAATACTACATGTGTGGTCCGCCGATGATGAATGCCGCGGTGATCAAGATGCTGGTAGATCTCGGCGTCGAAAGGGACAATATCTTCCTTGATGACTTTGGTGGTTAATGACTCATCTTTCGCGAATAAAAATAACAAAAACGGGGCCGGTGGCCTCGTTTTTGTTTGCTCTGCTGCTGAGTTTTCTGCTGTCAGCCTGTACCGAGTCCCCCGATCAGCTGGTATTCAACGGGCTCTCCATGGGCACGAGCTACCAGGTCAAGGTTGTTCCCAACAGGGTGGCGGTGCCGGAGGATATGGCCGCGCAAATCCAGCAGACCCTCGACAGCATGGAGAATATCTTTACCACATATCGGCCTGACTCGGAGTTAATGCACCTCAACCGTGCCGGTGTAAAGCAGACTGTGCCCATCTCGGCGGAGATGCTGCAGGTATTACAGCTCTCCCAGGAAGTCTACCGGCTGACCGGGGGCGCTTTTGACCCCACCGTGGGATCACTGGTGAACCTGTGGGGCTTTGGGCCCGACCCCTCGCTGGATAGGGTGCCAGCAAAAAATCAAATCAACAGTATGCTGGCTCAGGTGGGGCTGAATAAACTTGAGCTCGACGCGGGAGCACGCAGCGCCCGAAGAAATGCCGACATTCAGCTCGATCTTTCCGCGGTGGCGAAGGGTTTTGCGGTTGACGCTGTCGCGGCGCACCTGGAGTCGCTGGGTTTTAGCAATTACCTCGTCGAGGTCGGCGGCGAACTTCGCGTCATGGGGGTTAAAGCCAACCAGCAGCCGTGGCGGATTGCGGTGGAGAGTCCTTCGCTCGAGCGCCGTGAGGTGCAGCAGGCCTTGACCCCCGGAAACGCCGGTGTGGCGACATCGGGTGACTATCGCAACTATTTTGAGAAAGACGGCAGTCGCTATTCCCACACCATCGATCCGCGCACCGGTTACCCGGTGTCCCATCGCCTTGCTTCGGTCACTGTCATTGCCGGCAAGACGGCGTTTGCCGATGCCCTCGCTACCGGCTTGATGGTAATGGGGCATGAGGCGGCGCTGCAACTAGCTGAAAAAAATGATCTCGCGATCTATTTGCTGGTCAAAGAAGGTGATGGCTTCAAGGCCTATGCCTCACCTGCCTTTGCTCACTACCTCCCTGGAGAATGATGGTGCTCGAAATTTTACTCGCATTTGTGTTGTTGCTATTGATTGTCGTCGGCATGGCGATTGGCGTGATCATGGGGCGCAAACCCCTGAAAGGTTCCTGTGGTGGCGTGGGTAACGCCCTGGGCGAGAAGGATTACAGCTGCCCGCTATGCGGTGATGACCCGAACAAATGCGAGGAAATCAATCAGCCGGGGGAGGCCGGGGCAGAGCGGGGTGCAACGAGCCTTAGCTACGATGCGTCCAAGGTAAATCGTTAGATTCTCAGGACATCAACGAACAGGGTCAGTTGCTGGCCCGGTTTCAACAGCTGTTTTGACTTGAGGTTGTTCCACTCGAGTATGTCGTTGACGGTCAGATCAAATTTGTTGGCGATGCGGTAAAGGGAATCCCCACGGCGCACTTTGTATTGTACTTTCTTCTGGCTGGGAGCATTGACTCCACCTTTTTGCAGGTTCAGCACCTGGCCAAGTTTTAGCGGTTCCTTGACGCTCAGGTTATTCCACTTGGCCAGCTCCTTGACACTGATTTTCTCCGTTTTGGCAATTCTCCACAGGCTGTCGCCGGGTTTGACCTGATAGCTGCGCGAAGCCGCGGCGAGAGGGCTGTTTACACCCGATCCGGGGATTTTAAGCTGTTGCCCGATGCGCAACAGATCGCTGCCAAGCTGATTCTGCTTGCGTAGTTGGCTGACACTCACCTGATGCTTTTTGGCGATACCCGACAGGGTGTCACCCGCCTTGACAATGTGCTGCTTGATCGGCGCCCACTGAGCCTTGGGGGTTTTGCTGAGTGCGAGTTTGAAATCCTTGGCGTGATCAATCGGTAGCAGCAGACGGTGCGGGCCATCCGGGTGGGTCACCGAGCGGCTGTAGCCGGCGTTGAGCAGCTGCAGTTCATTGCTATCCACGCTGGCCAGCTCGGCCGCTTTCGAAAGATCCAGTTGGTCTGGCACCTCGACGATGTCGAAGTAGGGGCTGTTACTGATTTCCGGCAGGACAATATTGTGGGCGGAGGGGTCGGCAACTACCCGTGAGATGGCCAGCAACTGTGGTACATAGGCACGGGTTTCTCTGGGAAGCTGCAGGGACCAGAAGTCAGTGGGCTTGCCCTGCTGACGATTTTTCTCCATGGCGCGTTTTACATTGCCCTCACCACAATTGTAAGCGGCCAGCGCCAGCAGCCAGTCCTGTTCGAAATAGTCGTGCAGATACTTGAGGTAACTGATGGCGGCATCCGTGGCGGCCACAGGATCGCGGCGACCGTCATACCACCAGTCCCTTCTCAGTCCGAATCTGGAGCCGGTGTCCGGAATAAACTGCCACAGTCCCGAGGCGTGACTGTTGGAGTAGGCGAATGGGTCGTAGGCACTTTCCACCACGGGCAACAGGGCCAGTTCCAGCGGCATATCGCTGCTTTCCAGTTGCTCCACAATGTAATAGAGGTACAGCTGAGCGCGCTCCATAACCCGATCAATATAGCTCTGATTGCTTGCATACCACTCAACCTGGCGGGTGATGCCGGGATGGTTGTAGTCCTCCTGCAATGCCATGCCGGTGCGCAGGCGTTGCCAGATGTCCTGGGGGGGTTGCGGTGCGGATTTTTGCTTGTTGGACTGGAAGAAAACCAGGTGGGTTTTGGGTTGTTCGGCTTTCTGCTTTGTCTGGACGGCGGTTCGGTAATGGACGGGTTTTTGCGTGGCGGGGGGCTGATGGGCGGCTTGGCTTTGTTCGACCTGTTGCTGGGCGCAGCCCGCTAGCAACAAAAGGAAAAGAACAACTGTCGTTCGGACAAAGTTGGGCATAGGTGATTTGTATTGGCCAGTTTATTGGCCAAGGATTTTACCGGCGCCCCGACGGCGCCGCAATCTTTGCCGGCGAGTTATTTTAAATTTGTGACAGGGCTGGAGTTAATCGCTGTAGCGCCCTGGCGTGGGTGTCCCGAGCCAAGGCAAAGACTGCGCGAATCATCAGAACTGGTCCTTCCACTGGCGGATGACCCTGAAGACCTCCGCCGTGTCAGCGAGGCTCTGCCCCGCGTGTTCCATGGCGGCCTGCCTGACAGCGTCATTGCCAGCCCTCAGGAATGGATTGGTGGCAAGCTCTTCGGCCAGGGTGGAGGGGACCGTGGCTTCCCCGCTCAGTCTCAGCTGGTGTACCGCTTTTGCCCGGTTTTGCAAGGCGGTGTTGTCAGGTTCCACCGCGCAGGCAAAACGCAGGTTCGATTCGGTATACTCGTGGGCGCAGTAAACCCGGGTCTCGGCGGGCAGGGCGGCAATGCGCGACAGGGATTGCCACATCTGTTGTGGTGTGCCCTCAAAAAGGCGCCCGCAACCACCGGCAAACAGTGTGTCGCCACAAAAGATCAGTGGCTCCACCGGGGCAAAAAAAGCGATGTGATTGAGTGTATGGCCCGGCACTGCCATGACGTTGAACCTGGTGCCCGCCAGGTTCAGGCTGTCGCCTTCGGCAACCGGTTGGGTGACCTGGGCTATGCTTGCCGGTCCGTACACAGGAATATCTCTGCCGCGCAGCAGCGCCCCGATACCGCCGATATGGTCGGCGTGGTGGTGGGTGACCAGCATGCCGGCGAGATCGAGGTTGTGGCGGGCGAGGGCGGCTTCCACCGGGGCGGCATCGCCGGGGTCTACCACGAGGGCAGCGCGTTCACCGGGCTGGTGAAACAGCCAGAAGTAATTGTCCGTGAAGGCGGGAATGCGTTCGATTATTAGGGACATGCTTTGATCCGGTAGTGTTAAGGGGGCATATTAACCATAATAAACAACAGGGCCAACGAGGTTAAATGCGGATCATTTGATGAAATTGCAGGAGTGGTTGCACGCGGCGGCGAATTATCTGGACCTGAGAAGTGCCGTAGCGCCTCTGGCTGAGACCCAGACGGCGCTGGATGATTGGTTCCATTCCCGCCAGGGCCAGTGTCTGCTGCAGCGCGAACGGCAGGCGCTTGGACATTTTATGCCCTCGCCGGGTGCCCATCGCATGCTGTACCTGGGGGCCGGCTCCTGCCGCCTGCTCAATGGTGATTACAACCATTTGCACAGTTTTTGTTTCGGTGCCACGCCGGCCGCCCCCGGCAATGCCGGGGCGATTGCCGATTTTGCCGCGTTGCCGTTGCCGTCTGAAACGGTGGATACCGTATTGCTGCACCATGCGCTGGAATTTTCAGAGTATCCCCATGAGGTGTTAAGTGAGGTGTCGAGGGTGCTGACTCCCTGCGGTCAGGCGGTTATCGTGGTGTTGAATCCCGCCAGTCTGTTTGGCGTGACCAAGTGGCCGGCCAGATTGTTGTCCAGCCAGGTGGTATGGCGGCATCACAGCCTGCGCTATCGCCGCTTGCTTGACTGGCTGAGGTTGCTTAATCTCCAGCCTGAAAAAGCCATCTCCGGTTGTTATAGCTGGCCGCTGCTTTCAGGCAATAGCGAGCGCTCTGCAAATATGATCGAAAAAGCCGGCCAGCGCATCCGCTTGCCGTGGGGTGGCTTCTACATCGTGCGGGCAAGAAAATACACCGCCCGCTTGACTCCACTGCGCCCCAGATTGTGGCGTTCCATCAGTACCCCGCTAGTGCCCGGCGTAGACAAAACGGCGTTGCGCCATCACCGTTGTCAGGAGAAGGACGATTGAAAGAAGTAGTGATTTATACGGACGGCGCCTGCCGTGGCAACCCCGGCCCCGGGGGCTGGGGCGCGCTGCTGCGCTACGGCGATAAGGAAAAGACTCTCCATGGTGGTGAAGCCATGACCACCAATAATCGCATGGAGCTTACCGCTGCCATCGAATCCCTGGCCGCGTTGACACAGCCCTGCAAGGTGATTCTGACCACCGATTCCGAGTACGTGCGCCAGGGCATTACCAGCTGGGTGGCGAACTGGAAGAAGCGGGGCTGGAAGACCGCGGCGAAAAAGCCGGTGAAGAATGTGGACCTGTGGCAGAAGCTGGAGGAGCAGGTTGCCCGGCACGATGTCGAGTGGCACTGGGTGAAGGGGCACAGCGGACATCCCGAGAACGAACTCGCCGATGAACTGGCCAATCGGGGCATTGATGAATTGCCGGCTTCACGGGCAACATCGTAATAATTAACATTTCTCAAATCAGCAGGGAGACATATGCGTCAGGTTGTTCTAGATACGGAAACGACGGGTCTGGAGGTGAGTCAGGACCACCGAATTATCGAAATTGGCTGTGTCGAGCTGGTCAATCGTCGCCTGACCGGTCGCCACTATCATCAGTACATCAACCCCCAGCGGGAAGTGGATGCCGGGGCACTGGAAGTTCATGGCATCAGCAACGAATTTCTGGCGGACAAGCCGGTGTTCTCTGCCATCGCCGAGGAGTTTCTGGCCTTTATCGAAGGGGCGGAGCTGGTCATCCACAACGCCCTTTTCGACGTGGGCTTTATGGATCATGAATTTGGCAAGCTGGAGGGCTTCGCGAAAACGGCGGATTATTGCGCGGTGGTCGATACCCTGGTCATGGCCCGTCAGCGCCACCCTGGCCAGAAAAACAATCTGGACGCGCTCTGCAAACGCTACGACGTAGACAATTCACAGCGGGATTTGCACGGCGCATTGCTGGATGCTGAGATCCTCGCCGATGTGTATCTGATGATGACCGGGGGGCAGGTCGATCTCGGTTTTGGTGGCCAGAACCAGCGCGCCGGTGAGATCGGGGGCGAGAGCATCCGGCGCTTGGCGGCCGATCGCAAACCGTTGAGGGTTATCCGGGCCAGCGCCGGGGAATTGCTTGACCACGAACAGCAACTGGCCCGCATAGAGCGGGCCAGTGGCGGGCAGTGTTTGTGGTTGACTTCAAAGGTTGAAGCGGAAGCGCCTGTTACAGAATAAAGGCCACCGCCAATACGCCGACCAAAGACAGGATGACGGTGTAGGGCAGAGCCATGATCACCATCCGTCCGTAGGATAGCCGAATCAGCGGGGCCAGGGCGGAGGTCAGCAGGAACAGGAAGGCCGCTTGTCCATTTGGCGTGGCCACACTGGGGAGGTTGGTCCCGGTGTTGATGGCCACGGCCAATACTTCAAATTGCTCCCGGTTGATCTGGCCGGCGTCAAATACCGCTTTCACTTCATTGATATACACCGTCGCGACAAACACGTTGTCACTGATCATCGACAGTACGCCATTGGCAATAAAGAACATCACCGGCTGAATGGATTGATCCATTGCCAGTACTGCATGGATGACGGGTGAGAACAGGTGTTGTTCGTGAATCACCGCCACAATGGAAAAGAATACAACCAGCAGGGCAGTGAAGGGCAGGGCCTCTTCAAAGGCGTGGCCGATCTGGTGCTCCTCGGTGATGCCGTTGAAGGCGGTGAGCAACACAATAACGGTCAAGCCAATCAGGCCCACAGCGGCCAGATGGAAGGCGAGGCCGAGGATCAAAAAGAGTGCCACCAGCGCCTGTACGATCAGGGCGACGCGATGCTTGTTTGTCAGTTTGCTGGATTCCTGTTCGTTAAAGCCAACCAGAATGGTGCGGACGTTTTCAGGAATCTTTGCGCCGTAGCCAAACCAGCCGGTTTTTTCCAGCAGTACGCAGGTGACCAGGCCGCAGACTAGTACCGGCAGGGTTACCGGTGCCATGACCAGGAAGAAATGGATAAAGCTCCAGCCGGCTTTTTCGGCAATTAACAGGTTTTGCGGCTCACCCACCATTGTGGTGACACCACCGAGGGCGGTGCCGACCACCCCGTGCATAATCAGGCTGCGCAGGAAGGAGCGAAAACCTTCCAGGTCGTCCCGGTGGTATTCCATCACGGAGGCGTCACTGGAGTGGTCGTGATCGTGGTGAACCTCCTTGCCGGAGGCGACCTTGTGGTAGACGGAGTAAAAACCTATCGCCACACTGATCAGTACGGCCGTAACGGTTAGCGCATCCAGGAAGGCGGACAGAAAGGCGCCGGCAATACAGAACAGCAGGGACAAAAGGGCTTTGGAGCGCACGCCGATAAGGATTTTGGTAAAGGTAAACAGCAGTAGATCGCGCATGAAGTAAATGCCAGCCACCATAAACATCAACAGCAGAATCACTTCAAAGTTGCCCAGCGCCTCGTGGTAAACGGTCTCTGGCTTGGCCATGCCCAGCACGATCGCTTCAATCGCCAGCAGTCCGCCCGGTTGCAACGGGTAGCATTTCAGCGCCATGGCGAGGGTGAAAATAAATTCGATAATCAGCAACCAGCCGGTGATAAAAGTGCCCGCAGTCACCACCAGAATCGGATTGATGACAAGGAAGGCCAAAATCGTGTATTTGTACCAATCGGG
>NZ_JBFHQR010000033.1:0-19176 GCF_041592135.1 Porticoccus sp.
AGCGGCAGGCCGGTGGGGCGGATAAAGTGGTTGTAGAAGGTGGTCTTGCCGGCGCCGTTGCCGCCGGTCAGCACCCACAGCTGTTTGGGTTTTTCCGGCGTTGGCCGTTTGGCCCGTTCTTTGGGGGCTTTAGTCATGGATTGGGGCTATACGGGGCAGGGGCTCAGGGTCTCTCGCCAGGAAGTGCGGCGATAAACTGGCCATCCTGGTATTTGCCGACGGTGACACGGCCGGCGGGGTCGATCTGTTCCAGGAAGCCGGGATGTTGTTGTGAAGCCTGGTAGCGCAGCTTGGCGCCGCTGACCTGGCGGGACAGCTCGCCGCTGTCGCGCATCCGCTCCAGGGTGTCGAACACCCGGTCGGGGTCCACCCGGGGGGCGCGGATTTTCTCGGCCTTGATGCGGGCGGTGCCCGACAGCACCGAGATCAGTGAGTTTTCGTCCACTACCTCGGCCACGGCGCGGCCGATGCTGGCCCAGTATTCCACCTGTTCCGCCGCACTGCGGTGAAAGGCGGCCCCGGCCACGGTGGCCTGGGACATCAGGCGCTCGTCCAGGCGCACGGGGGATTTCGCTTTGGCCATGATGATTACCCTTGCAGGAAGTCGCAGTCAGGCAAATTGTAGCATATTGCTACAAAATCGGTGAGTGGCGCGTGAAAGGGTTTAAGTCGGTCATCCGTGCCGCCAAATGGCCGCCAGTGTGCGCGGCCATTGCGGCGGTCTCGGTCAATGGAGCGGCCTGGTTACGGTTATGCCCGCAAGCGCCGCCCCCGGTGGTGCTCAGGCGGCAACCTTTTGCAGTTGCACCGGTTTGGAGAGCAGTTCAACCACATGGGTCGCCGTGGTGTAATCCAATTCTGTTGCCAGGGTTTCGATGAAACCGGTGGGCAGGATACACAACACGTCGTAGCCCTGGTCGCTGACGCGCAGGCAGTAGCGGGAGGCGCTGCTCTGGTAGTTCATCAGGCAGAGAATTTCATCGAGAAACACGTCGTAAATGTGGTTCTCGGTATCCTTGACCAGCACGTGATCCTGGTCGCACTGGCACACCTCGCCCATAAACGTGGCCGGGTGCGCTGACTCGGTGTGTTTTGGGTCCATGATTTCAACTGTCATGCCCCTGGTTATCAGATGATTCAGATGTTTTGTCATGGCCATTCCTCGCAGTGAAGTTGTGAATGCCTGAGCTCGGTATTTCGACTGACGGGATAAAGCGTAAAGAGAGGGTTGTGGTTCAGAACCTGGGCTGTTGGCCGTGTCCCCTCCGGATAGCTGGTTTGTCAGTGGTGCGCCGGGCGCCCGGTGATGAAGAAACGGTCGCTGAAGCGCGTTGCTGCCAACGGCTTTTGCCTTGGCATTGAGTCGATCATGGCGAGAATTTTTAGAAAGGGCTATCTAAAAACCATGCGGAAAAGCATGACTTTTCGGCATGGTTATTATAATAATTTCAGATAATTACATTGATAAGAAATACTTTTTTGGCAATAAAAAAGCCATTTTTGTGTTGTGAATTTTTTCCGGAAAATTAACCCTTCATTTCTTCCAGTTCCACCCAGCGCTCGGCGGCCTGGTCCAGTTCCATCTGCTTGGCCCCCAGTGCATCCAGAATGGGCTGGGTTTCGCTGAAGGGCAGGTTGAAGAAGTCCGGATCGGCCGACTGTTCTTCCAGCGCGGCGATCTCGGTTTCCAGCCGGTCGATCAGGTCCGGCAGCATGTCCAGCTCGCGCTGCAGTTTGTAGCTCAGCTTGCCCGCCGCGGGCTTCTTCTTGGCCTGGCTGGTGGTGTCGTGGTCGACCAGGTGGCCGGAGGGGTGGTCGAGGGTGTCGGCAATTTTCAGCTGCTTGCCGCGCTTTTCCCAATCGCTGAAACCGCCGATATATTCCTCGATGCGGCCGTCTTCCTCGAATACCAGCACGCTGGTGACCACGTTGTCGAGAAATTCCCGGTCGTGACTGACGATGATCAGGGTGCCCTGGTATTCCACCAGCTGTTCTTCCAGCACTTCGAGCATTTCCACGTCGAGGTCGTTGGTGGGTTCGTCGAGCACCAGCAGGTTGGTGGGGCGGGTAAACAGTTTGGCCAGCAGCACGCGGTTGCACTCGCCGCCGGAGAGGGCGCTGACCGGGGTCATGGCGCGCTTGGGCGAGAACAGGAAGTTGCGCAGGTAGCCGATGATATGGCGCTCCTTGCCGTTGAGCTTGATGTATTCCTTGCCGTCGCCGACGTTCTCGGCAATGGTCTTGTCCGTTTCCAGCTCCCGGTGGGTCTGGTCGAAGTAGCCGACTTCCAGGTTGGTGCCCAGCTTGACGGAGCCTGCTTCCGGTTCGATCTGGCCGAGCAGGATTTTCAGCAGGGTGGATTTGCCGACGCCGTTGTTGCCGATCAGGCCGATGCGGTCACC
Source organism: Porticoccus sp. (assembly GCF_041592135.1). GTDB lineage: Bacteria > Pseudomonadota > Gammaproteobacteria > Pseudomonadales > Porticoccaceae > Porticoccus. The sequence goes on from NZ_JBFHQR010000033.1 coordinate 2,403, forward strand.
GCGCATGATCTTGATCTTGAAGTTGTTGATCAGCTGCTGGCCGCCGTAACTGTGGCACAGGCTGCGGGCCTCGACGACCTTGCGGCCGGAGTTCTCGGCGGTTTCAACGCTGATTTGCGCCTTGCCCTGGCGCTTGATGCGCTGCTCCCGCTGGCCGCGCATGGCTTCCAGTGCCCGCACCCGGCCCTCATTGCGGGTGCGGCGGGCCTTGATGCCCTGGCGAATCCACACTTCCTCTTCCGCCAGTTTCTTGTCGAACAGGGCGTTGCGGGTTTCCTCTTCCTCGAGGGCCTGCTCCTTGAGGCGCAGGTAGTTCTGGTAGTTGCCGGGCCAGCTGACCAGGTGGCCGCGGTCGATCTCGACGATGCGGGTGGCGAGCCGCTGCAGGAAGTTGCGGTCATGGGTGATAAAGATCACCGCGCCCTGATAGCTGCGCACCCGGTGTTCCAGCCACTCGATGGTGCTGATATCCAGGTGGTTGGTGGGTTCGTCCAGCAACAGCACGTCAGGGTTGGAGACCAGCGCCTTGCCCAGGGACACCCTGCGGCGCCAGCCGCCGGACAGTTCCGCCAGGGTTTTGTGGGCGGGCAGCTCCAGCTGGCTGATGATGGTTTCCACCTGCTTGTCCACTTGCCAGCCGCCGCCGGCATCGATGGCGGACTGCAAATCCTCCAGCGCTCGCATGCCCGCCTTGTCGAGGGTTTGCTGGGACTGGTGGTGGAACTGGTCGATCAGCGATTGTTGATCCGCCAGGCCCTCGCGCACCACATCGGCGACATTGCGCTCCAGTCCACCGGGCAGCGCCTGTTCCAGCTGGCTGATGCGCAGGTGCTGGCGGAAGTGCAGTTCGCCGTGGTCCGGCTTGATCTGGCCGCTGATGATTTTCAGCAGGGTGGATTTGCCCGCGCCGTTGCGGCCGATCAGACAGATTCGCTCCCCCGGTTCCACCGTCAGGTCGGCGTGGATGAGCAGTGGCACATCACCGAATTCAATGGAAATGTCGTCGAGGCGGATCAGGGTCATGGGGTCGGGTTTCGCACGAGTGGGCAAGGCCGCGGATTCTAGCAGAGATTCGCTGGCGGCAGCAGGCAGATCAGTGTTTGTCGCCGTTGAGAATCGGGTTCAGCAGTTTGAGCGCGCGCGCGGTAATCAACGGTTGTGCCTGTTCGGTGGGGTGAATGCCATCTTCCTGCAGCAGGTTGCTGTCGCTGGCGATGTCGTCAAACAGGAAGGGCAACAGCGGTACCTGTTCCTCTTCGGCCAGCTCCGTATAAGCCGCGGCAAACTGATCGCTGTAGCGTTTGCCATAGTTTGGCGGAATACGCATGGCAAACAGGATGGGCTGGACGTCGCACTGGCGGCTGAGATCGATCATGGCCCGCAGATTCTGCTTCATGCGGAGAACAGGATAGCCGCGCAGACCGTCGTTACCCCCCAGTTCGATGAGCACAAATTGCGGGTGGTGTTCCTCTACCAGGGTCTTCAGCCGAGACAATCCGCCACCGGTGGTATCGCCGCTGATACTGGCGTTGATCACCCGGTGGTCGTCCCCTAGTTGCTGTTGCAGCAGTTCGACCCAGCCCTTGCCGCGATCTATGCCGTAACCGGCGCTGATGCTGTCACCCAGCACCAGTAGCGTGGCGCCAAAACTGCTTAGTGGCAGCAGTGACAGAGCGAATATAAAACGTCGCAGTGCTGTGATAACCGGGGATCTGTGTCCGCGAAGTATTGGCATGTAGAAAGTATTGATGGTAGTTGAGAACTGGTACAGTCTAGGCCCTTTGACAGTAAATGGAAGAGGTCGCTCGCCAGGATGGATGAAGGAAAATTTTATGATTGAAGCCCATCATATCGTTAAAGAAGTCGTTACCTCCGCAGGCACTCTGCGCATTCTTGACGACATCAGTTTGGCTGTCGCTGAGGGTGAGGCGCTGGCCATTGTCGGCCCTTCCGGTTCTGGAAAATCTACCTTGTTGGGGATACTGGCCGGGCTGGATTTGCCCAGTGCCGGACAAGTACAAATTAATGGTGAAGACATTACCGCCATGGATGAGGAAGGCCGCGCCGCCATGCGCGCCCGCTATGTGGGGTTTGTGTTCCAGTCCTTCCAGTTGCTGCCCAGCCTCACCGCCCTGGAAAATGTCGCCCTGCCGCTGGAATTGCGCGGCGACGCCCAAGCGCTGGATACCGCCCGCCGGTTCCTGGAGCGGGTGGGGCTGGCCGCGCGCTGGCATCACTATCCCCGGCAGCTCTCCGGCGGCGAACAGCAGCGGGTGGCATTGGCCCGGGCGTTTGCCAGCCAGCCGAAAATTCTGTTTGCCGACGAACCCACCGGCAATCTCGATACCGCCACCGGCGAGACCATCAATAACCTGCTGTTCCAGCTCAACCGGGAAGCCGGCACCACGTTGATACTGGTGACCCATGAGCCGGTGTTGGCGAACCGCTGCCACCGCCGGGTGACATTGCGCGGTGGCCGTTTGCTCAACGGCGAGACGGCACTGCCGGTCGACCCCTGATGATGGCCCTGAAACTGTTGTGGCGCAGTTGGCGCGGCGGCCAGTTGGGGCTGATCTTCGGCTCGCTGGTGATGGCGGTGGTGGCGGTGACCTCGGTGGCATTGCTGGCGGATCGTGTGGAGCGGGCGCTGGTGAAGGAGTCCAGCCATTTTCTGGCGGCAGATGCACAGCTGCGCAGCAGCCGGGCAATCCCCGCGCAATGGCTTGCGGAAGCACATGAGCGGGGGGTGATGACGGCCGAGACGGCGTTATTCGCCTCAATGGTTTACCGCGGTGACCATAACCATCTCGCCGCGGTGAAAGCAGTGCAGGATAACTATCCTCTGCGCGGTGTGCTGACACTCTCTGAAACGCCCTTTGCAACAAAACCGGAACAATTTCAGCAGGTGGATCGCGGACCGCCGCCCGGAGAAGCCTGGGTGGATAGCCGCCTGTTGCCGCTGCTTAACATGAACCTCGGTGATCGCTTGGATGTGGGCGAGGTCAGTCTGCGGGCGACCCGTGTCATCGTCGAGGAGCCGGATCGCGGTGGCTCCTTTTCCCTGTTCGGCGCACGGGTGCTGATGAACTGGACCGATCTCGCTGCCTCCGGGGTGATTCAGCCGGGCAGTCGCGTCAATTACCGGTTGCTGCTGGCAGCGGGCGATGATGAGCTGGCTGACTACCTATCCTGGCTGGCGCCCAAAATGGCCGAACACGACCGGCTGCTGTCGCCGGACGAGGCGCAGGCCGGGCTGACGGATACCCTGACTCAGGGTCGGCGCTTCCTGCTCTTGGCGGGCAGCCTGGGTGTGGTGCTGGCGGGTATTGCGCTGGCGTTGGCCAGCCGCCATTTTGCGGTGGGGCAGACCACTGCGGTCGCGCTGTTGAAAAGCTGGGGCCTGTCGGCCCGGCGGGTACGCGCGCTGTATTGGCAGCAAATCCTGTGGCTCGGGCTGTTGGGTTCCCTGTTGGGTTTGCTGTTGGGGTGGGTGATCCACGAAGTATTGATTCTGTTGGTGCGGGAATTGTTGCCGGTCAATCTGCCCGCGCCCGGTTGGCGGCCCTGGCTGACGGGGCTGGCCACCGGACTGTTGTGTCTGCTGGGCTTTGCCCTGCCGGCACTTTGGCACTTGCCCGCGCTGTCGCCACTGGTGTTGTTGCGCCGGGATGTGCCGGTGCAGCTGGTGGGCGCAATGGGGCGACTGTTGATCGGTGTTGTCGTGGTCGCCGCCATGCTGCTGTGGTACAGCCAGAGTCTCGCCATGACCATGGCGGTGTTGGGTGGCCTGGCCCTGACCGCCGCAACGGTGATGGGGCCGGGCTGGCTGTTGTTGCGCCTGCTGCGCCACCTGGGCCATCGGGCGGGCAGTCTCTGGCGCCTGGCCCTGGGCAATTTGTGGCGGCGGCGGGTGCAGAGCCTGGTGCTGCTGGCGGGGTTCGCCAGTGCCATGGCTATCCTGATGACCCTGGTGATGATTCGCACGTCCCTGCTGCAGGAATGGCGCTGGCAACTGGCTGAGGATGCGCCCAATCATTTCCTGGTCAATGTGGCGCCCCACGAACTGGCCGGCGTGGAAAAATTGCTGGCGGATAACCAGCTCCACAGTGTTGGCTGGTATGCCCTGGTGCGCGGGCGCATTACCCTGATCGACGGGCAGCCACCGCCGGAGGAGCTGGTGGAGGGGAACGAGGCGCTGCGCCGGGAGCTGAACCTCAGCTGGAGCAGCCAGTTGCCGGAGGGCAATCAGCTGGTGGCGGGCGAGTGGTGGGATCAACCCGGTGATGTTGCCAACCCCTATGGCGAGCACGGGGCCCCCATTTCCATTGAACAGGATTTGGCGGAAGAAATTGGTGTGAGCCTGGGTAGCCGGCTGACATTCAGTGTGGGTGGTCTGGTTTTCGAGGGGGTGGTTGCCAGCATCCGCAGCCTTAACTGGGACACCATGACACCCAATTTTTACATCCTCTTTCCCGAGGGTTACCTGGAAAAATTCCCGCGTATTTTCATGACCAGCCTGTACCTGCCACAGGGACAGAAACCCTTTGTGAATAAATTGCTCAGGGCGTACCCCACGGTGCTGGTGATCGAGCTGGATATGGTGATCGACCGGATTCGCACCATGGTGTCACAGGTGACCCACGGACTGGAGTTGATGACGCTGCTGATGCTCGGTTGCGGGGTGCTGGTGATGCTGGCGGCGGTAAAGCTGTCCATGGGCGAGCGCCTGCAGGAAAGTGCCATCCTGAGGACATTGGGCAGCACCGGGCGGCGCATTCTGGCCGTTCAGTCGCTCGAATTTGGCGCGCTGGGGGCGCTGTCCGGCACACTGGCGGCCAGCGGTGCCGAGCTGGCATTGTTCCTGTTGCAACAGCGGATGTTTACAGCCTCTTTTGGGCTGCATCTCGAACTGTGGCTGGCGGGGCCATTGTTGGGTGCGCTGCTGGTGGGGGCGTTGGGCGTGGCCTATACCCGGCAGGCGGTAACCAGGCCGCCGTTACAGGTGCTGTCCGGGTTGTAAGCCACCCTCGGCAGGGTGATTGACTACACTCAAACCTAAGGACAAAAGGTTGACCCTCTACCCGGTGTAAGGTTTATAGTGATTCCCGTGAAAAAGACCGCCGCAAAATACCGCACCGTCGTTGCCGCCCTGTTGATGGGCTGGATACTGCTGTGCGGGTTGATGCCCCTGCTGCCCGACAAGGGGCCAGATGCGGGCATGGATCACGCTGCCCACCAGATGATGGCGAGCCACCAGGGTGACGGGGCAACGGATGCCGCCGGGGCCTCCCACTGCTGTGATGCGCTGCAGGGACATCAACTGCCGGTGCAATACCCGTTCATGGATCTGCTGGCCTTTGCCATTGTCGGCTGCCTGCTGTTTTTGCTGGCGGCGGTGTTGCCGTCGCCCCCGCGGCTTTATTACGCTCCGGTTCCCCCCACCGGGCCTCCCCTGCACCAGCGATATTGTGTCTGGCTGGATTAACTAACCTGTAGTTCCTCGCTTTTATTGGCCTGCTTTCGGGCCGGTTTTTCTACTGCTGTGAGCGAACACTATGTACAGGTTAACCCATTCATTTTGGCTGTTGCTTCTCGCCACCCTGGTGCCCCTCGGGGTATCCGCCGCAACCCTGACCCTGCCCCGGGCCGAGCAGATCGCCCTGGCGCAGGACCTGGGGCTGCAGGCGGATTCCGAGCAATCACTGGCGCTGCGGGAAGAGGCGACCTTCGCGGGGCAATTGCCCGATCCCCAGTTGATCCTCTCCAGTGCCAACCTGCCGGTGGACACCTGGGATATCGACCAGGAGCCGATGACCCAGTTAAAAGTCGGCGTGCGCCAGCAGTTCCCGGCGGGTGATACCCGGGCGCTGCGGCAGCAGAAAATGGTGGCCCAGTCCGACCAGGTGGAGGCCGAGCGGGGTGACGCCGCCCTGCAGTTGCGCCAGCAGATCCGCCAGCACTGGTTTGCTCTGGCGGGTTGGTCCCGCAGTCGGCAGCTGTTGCGGGATTACCGCCCCGTGTTTGAACAGCTGGTGGAGGTCACCCTGTCTTTTTACAAGACCGGCCGGAAACACCAGCAGGACTATTTGCGGGCCAAGCTGCTGCTGGGCCAGCTGGATAACCGGCTGCTGGCGGCGGACAGGCAGCTCGCCGTGGAGCGGGCCTGGTTGTCCCGCTGGCTCGGTGACGCCGCCTACGGCGAGCTGGACAGCCAGTGGCCGGAACACTGGCTGGCGCCCGTTGCCGGGCCGGTGGCCAGCGGCCACCCGAGACTGTTGGCCAGCGATTACCGGGTTCGTCAGCAGGCGGCACAACTGGATATTGCGGGGGAGCGCTACAAGCCCAACTGGGGGCTGGAGATGAGTTACGCCCGCCGCGAGGCGGAAGATATGGCGGGCGACCGCTTGCCGGACTTCTTTTCCGCCGCCATCACCGTCGACCTGCCGCTGTTTACCGCCAATCGCCAGGATCGCCAGTACCGGGCGGAAAAACACCGCCTGGAGGCGATGCGGATCAGCCGCGCCGATCTGCTGGCGGAAATGAATGCCTCGCTGGTCAGCGGTCTCGCCCAGGTGCGCGAACTGCAGCGCAGCCTGGCGCTGTACCGGGAGCAGTTGCTGGCGCTGGGCGAACGGCAGGCGGATGCCGCCTTGCAGGCCTACCGCAGCGACGCCGCGGACTTTGCCGATGTGATGCAGTCCTCCAGTGTGCGGCTGGAGCTGGAGCTGGATTACCAGCAGACCCTGCAGCGCTATTACCAATCCCTGGCAGGGGTCTACTACCTGCTGCCCGAGCAGTCCCCCACCGAGGAGGGTAGCCGTTATGAATAAGTTGTTGTTGTCGATTGTTGTCGTGCTGGTGGCCCTGGGCGGTTACTGGCTGGGTGGCGGTTTTGCCCGGCCGGGCATGGGGTCGGGTGAGTCCGCTGCGGAGCGAGAGCCGCTTTACTGGGTGGCGCCCATGGACCCCAACTTCCGCCGGGATCAGCCCGGCAAATCGCCCATGGGTATGGACCTGGTGCCGGTCTATGAGGCGCCGCAGGGGGATGTGAGCATTAGCCCCGCGGTGCAGCAGAACCTCGGTGTTCGAATCGGCTCGGTCACCTCCGGACCACTGGCCCGGCTGATCACGACGGTGGGCTACATCCAGCTGGACGAGGAACAGCTCAGTCATGTGCACACCCGGGTGGACGGTTGGGTGGAGCGGCTGGCGGTGTCCAGCGTCGGCGATCGGGTGAGCCAGGGCGATCCGCTGTTCGCGCTGTACTCCCCGGCCCTGGTCAATGTCCAGGAGGACTATCTGGCGGCGCGGCGCAGCAACAGTCGGGGTTTGATCGATGCCTCCCGCCAGCGCCTGCTGTCCCTGGGGCTGGATGCCGGGCATATCGCGGCACTGGAAAAAAGTGGCCGGGCGCAACAGGCTGTTCTGTTTACCGCCCCGCGCAGCGGCATTCTCACCGGGCTCAAGGTGCGCGAGGGGATGTTTGTGACGCCGTCACTGGAGATGATGGCCATCGGTCGGCTGGACAGCGTCTGGGTGATCGCCGAAGTGCTCGAGCGCCAGGCGGGCTGGCTGGCGCCGGGCCAGCCGGTCAGCATGACCCTGGCCAGCTATCCCGGTGAGGTCTGGTCCGGGCAGGTGGAATATATCTACCCGGAACTGAACGAGATGACCCGCACCACCCAGTTGCGGATCCGCTTCGACAACGCCGACTGGCGGCTGCGCCCCAATATGTACGCGCAACTGGACATCCAGGCCGGCGACGGTCGGGCGCGGTTGTCGGTGCCGCGGGAGGCGGTGATTCGCGGCAGCAAGGTGGACCGGGTGGTGATGCGCATGGCCGGGGGCAGTTATCGCTCGGTGCCGGTCAGGACCGGCATGGAAAGTGCCGACCGGGTGGAAATTCTCGACGGTCTGCGGGAGGGCGATGAGGTGGTGGTGTCCGGTCAGTTCCTGATCGATTCCGAATCCAATCTCGATGCCGAGCTGGAGCGCATGGGCGAAGCTGGCGCAAGCCACACGCACCAGCACTGAGGGGGCAGTCATGATCAATCGCGTTATCAACTGGTCGCTCCAGAACCCGATCATCGTGCTGCTGCTGGCCGCGCTGCTGTCTGTGGGTGGACTGTACTCCCTGCGCCACACCCCGGTGGATGCCATTCCGGATCTGTCCGATGTACAGGTCATCATCAAGACCCGCTTTCCGGGTCAGGCGCCCCAGGTGGTGCAGGACCAGGTGACCTATCCCCTGACCACCGCCATGCTGTCGGTGCCCAAGGCGGTGACGGTGCGCGGCTACTCCTTCTTCGGTGACTCCTACGTCTATGTGATTTTCGAGGACGGCACCGATCTCTACTGGGCCCGCTCCCGGGTGCTGGAATACCTGAGCCAGGTGGCCGGGGATATGCCCGCCGGGGTCAAGCCCCAGCTGGGACCGGACGCCACCGGCGTCGGCTGGGTGTACGCCTACGCCCTGGTGGATCGCAGCGGCCAGCACGATCTGGCACAGCTGCGCAGCCTGCAGGACTGGTTCCTCAAGTATGAACTGCAGACCGTGCCGGGGGTGTCCGAAATCGCCACCGTCGGCGGCATGGTGCGGCAGTACCAGGTGGTGGTGGACCCCAACAAGCTGCGGGCCTACAACCTGCCGCTGGCCCATATCAGCAATGCCATCCAGCACGCCAACCAGGAGGTGGGGGCCTCGGTGGTGGAGTTGGCGGAAGCGGAATACATGGTGCGCGCCAGCGGTTATTTACAGGGGGTCAAGGATATCGCCCAGATACCCCTGGGGCTGAATGACCGGGGTACGCCCCTGACCCTGGGGGATGTCGCCGATATCACGGTGGGCCCACAGTTGCGCCGCGGGGTAGCCGACCTCAATGGCGAGGGTGAAGTGGTGGGCGGCATTGTGGTGATGCGCTTCGGCGAGAGCGCCCAGAAAACCATTGCCGGGGTGAAGCAAAAGCTCGAGACGCTGAAGGCCAGCCTGCCGGAGGGGGTGGAGTTTGTCACCACCTACGACCGCTCGTCGCTGATCGAGCGGGCCACCGATAACCTGTATCAAAAACTGATCGAGGAATTCCTCGCGGTGACGGTGATCTGCGCGCTGTTCCTCTACCATTTCCGCTCGGCGCTGGTGGTGATTTTCAGCCTGCCGGTGGGCATTCTGGCGGCCTTCGCGGTGATGCACCAGCAGGGCCTGAACGCCAATATCATGTCCCTGGGGGGTATCGCCATCGCCATCGGTGCCATGGTGGACGGCGCCATCGTGATGATCGAAAACGTCCACAAACATCTGGAGAGGAAACGGGAGGGCGACCATCACTGGGAGTTGGTGCGCAGGGCCACCGAGGAGGTGGGCAAACCGCTGTTCTTCTCGCTGCTGGTGATTACCCTCAGTTTCCTGCCGGTCTTTACCCTCGAGGCCCAGGAGGGGCGGCTGTTCGCGCCGCTGGCCTTCACCAAGACCTACGCCATGGCCGCCGCCGCCGGCCTGTCGATCACCCTGGTGCCGGTGTTGATGGGTTACCTGATCCGCGGGCAGGTGCTGCCGGAGCACCACAACCCCCTCAACCGGGTGCTGGCGGCGGCCTATCGCCCGCTGATCCATTGGGTGCTGGGGCACACCAGGACGGTGCTGGGGGCTGCCCTGATCCTGCTGCTGCTCGGCGCCTGGCCGGTCAGCCGACTCGGCAGTGAGTTCATGCCGCCCCTGGACGAGGGCGACCTGATGTACATGCCCACCACCTACGCCGGGATTTCCATCGGCAAGGCGCGGCAATTGTTGCAGCAGACCGACAAGCTGATTCGCACTGTGCCCGAGGTGGAGACGGTGTTCGGCAAGGTGGGGCGGGCGGAGACGGCCACCGATCCGGCACCGCTCACCATGATCGAGACTTTCGTGCAGCTGAAACCCCGCGAGCAGTGGCGACCGGGGCTCACCCCCGAGGCGTTGCGCCGGGAACTGGACGGCCTGATCCGCTTCCCCGGCCTCACCAACGCCTGGGTGATGCCCATCAAAACCCGCATCGACATGCTGGCCACCGGCATCAAGACCCCGGTGGGGGTGAAGGTCTCCGGCCCGGACCTGCTGGAGATAGAGCGGATCGGCAAGCAACTGGAGCAGCTGTTGCCCCAGGTGCAGGGCACCGCGTCGGTCTATTCCGAGCGGGTCGCCGGTGGCCGCTACATCAAGATCGACATTGACCGCCAGCAGGCGGCCCGCTACGGGCTGAATATCGACGATGTGCAGGGGGTGGTGCGCACCGCCATCGGTGGCATGAACGTCACCGAGACCGTGGAGGGGCTGGAGCGCTACCCGGTCAATTTGCGCTACCCGCAAAACTACCGCGGTTCGGTGGAACAGTTGCGCCTGTTGCCGCTGGTGACCGGCATGAACCAGCGCATTGCCCTGGCCGATGTGGCCAATATTTACGTGGCGGATGGGCCGCCGGCCATCAAGAGTGAAAACGCCCGGCTCAATGGCTGGACCTTTGTGGATATCAGCGGTCGCGACCTCGGTTCCTATGTGGCCGAGGCCCAGCGGGTGGTCGGCGAGCAAGTGGTGTTGCCGCCGGGCTATGCCATCAACTGGTCCGGTCAATATGAATACATGCTGCGGGCCAAGGAACGGCTGGCCACGGTGGTACCGCTGACGCTGTTGATCATCATGGGGCTGCTGTACCTCAATTTTCGCAGCCTGTTTGAGGTGCTGGTGATTATGGGCACCATTCCGTTCGCGCTGCTCGGCGGTTTCTGGCTGATGTACTGGCTGGGCTACGACCTGTCGGTTGCCGTGGGTGTCGGTTTCATTGCCCTGGCGGGGGTCGCCGTGGAGATCGGCGTGCTGATGCTGGTGTATATCAACCAGTCCTGTCGGCGTCTCCGCGAGACTGTGGCCGCGGAAGGCCGGGTGTTTACTTATGCGGATTTGCAGACGGCGGTATTCGACGGTGCCCGGCAGCGGGTGCGGCCGATCATGATGACCTTTTCCGCCATCGTGGCCGGCCTGGTGCCGATCATGCTGGGCGGAGGCGCCGGCTCGGAGGTGATGCAGCGCATTGCCGGGCCGATGATCGGCGGTATGCTGACCACGCTGGTGCTGACCCTGCTGGTGATTCCCGCCTGTTATTTGGTTTGGAAGGGGCGGGGACTGGAAAGGACGCCGCTATCGCCATCCCGGACTTGACCTTATAGTAAGTATAAGGTTTAGGCTTGCGGCAAATCTGTAGAGGTGACCATGAAAATCAGCGAGGTAGCCGGTCGTACCGGCCTGGATGCCAAAACCATTCGCTATTACGAGAGCATTGGCCTGGTCGATTCGCCCCAGCGGCAGGGAAACGGTTACCGGGATTATTCGGATCAGAATGTCCGCCAGCTGTGGTTTTTGCGCCACGCCCGGCAGTTCGGGTTTTCCATCGACCAGTGCCGGGTACTGCTGGCGCTGTGGGCCAACCCCAGGCGCCGCAGCGCGGAGGTGCACCAGCTGGTGACCGAGAAGGTGCGGGATATCGACCGCCATATTCGCGAACTGAATGAGATGAAAGACATGCTCAGCACACTGCTGGCACAGTGTCCGGGGGATGACAGCCCCCACTGTGCCATTATCAACAAACTCGCCACCGACTCGGAGTGAACCCCATGGGCGACTGCTGTAACCACGACAAGCCCGTACCATCACCGAAACCGGCCCCGAAGCCGACCATGCCAAGCGGCTGTTGTGGTCCGGCACCTGCCCAGGGCGAAGCGGGCGGCGCCTGCCACAGTGAAACAGGTCGGCCGGATTATCTGTTGTGGGTGTCCGGCGTCATTGTGTTGGCCTGTTACGTGCTCTACTGGTTGCTGGATGGTCACCCGGATCTGCCCCGGTGGCTGGTGGTGATGACCTCCGGGGTCTACGAACTGATCAACCGCATGTGGTGGGGCCTGTTGGCGGCAGTGTTGTTTGTCGGCCTGCTCGACCGGGTGCCCCGGGATCTGGTGATGTCCGCCCTCGGCCGGGGCGGCACGGTGGGCGGCATTGCCCGGGCAACGCTGGCCGGGCTGATGCTGGACCTGTGCAGCCACGGCATCCTCATGGTCGGTACCAAACTCTACCAGCGCGGCGCCAGCCTCGGCCAGTTGATGGCCTTCCTGATCGCCAGCCCCTGGAACTCCCTGTCGCTGACCATCATCCTGGTGGCCTTGATCGGCTTTGGCTGGACCCTGGCCTTTATCCTGCTATCGATGGCCATCGGCGTGGTCACCGGGCTGGTGTTCGACCGACTGGTGAGCCGGGGGGTGTTGCCTGCCAACCCCCACACCGATGGCCAGAACGGCAATGGTGCCAGTCTGGGCGCTCAGTTATTGGCGGCCCTGAAAACCATCAAGGTGACCCCCGGGGGGCTGTTGAACTTGCTGAAGGACGGGGTTCGGGATTCGAAGATGGTGTTCCGCTGGCTGTTTTTCGGCATCGTGCTGGCCACCGCCATCCGCGCCTTTGTGCCCATGGATACCTACCAGACCCTGTTCGGGCCGACGTTGATGGGCCTGCTGCTGACCATGGTGGCGGCCACCATTATCGAGGTCTGCTCCGAGGGTTCCACGCCCATCGCGGCGGATATCGTCACCCGCGCCGCCGCGCCGGGCAACGGCTTTGCCTTCCTGATGGCGGGGGTGGCCACCGACTACACCGAGGTGATGGTGATCCGCGATTTGACCAGGTCCTGGAAAATAGCCCTGTTCCTGCCGCTGGTGTCGCTGCCGCAGGTGCTGGTGGTGGGGTGGATTTTGAATCAATTGGGTTAGACGGTGGTTCTTGATGGCAGCTGTGACTGTCGCTGATTTTCTCTCCACTGGTTTGTCACTTTTCTTTGCGTGCCCAAAGGAAAGTGCGCAGATCACGCCATTACTTCTGTGTAAATGTTTTTATGTGACTTTTTTGCTCGTGCAAAAAAAGTCACCAAAAAAGCACGCCCCGCAGACCTGGCCCTGCGGGCTTCCCTCGCTGCGAGAACACCACAACGGGCCGGCTTGACGGGGCGTCCATGCCCCGGCAAGCCTGAATTGCACGTCCTGTGCAATTCTCCCTGTGTTGTTCTCTCGCTCGGCAGGTCTGAGGGGAAATCGTGCCACTAGCCGAGCCTGTCGATAGCGCCGAACTTTCAGGGTGGCACCCACAGCCCCTGTGGTGCGCCGAGGGAAAAATTGCTTGCCGGGGCAAATGGACAGGACGTCCATTTGAGCCGTGCCGCGACAGGGACGTCGCGTCTCGGCGACCCGCAGCAAGGAATTTTGAGCGAGGGCAGCCGCAGGCCGCAACACCGGGGGGTGCCCTTTCTTTTGGTTACTTTTCTTTGGGCAAACAAAGAAAAGTGACAATCAAACCGTACAAACATGCCGATGCCTCTCCCCCTCGACGCCACCAACCCACTTTTGCCTCGGGCAAATCCCTCTAACTATCGGCCCTCCCTAGAGAACCCCGCCATAATCCGTTAGAATCCCGCCCCTGTTTTGCCACACCTATTTGGCCACTTTATTCATGGAAATCAATCCGATTCGGAATGCTTTAGAAGACCTCCAGGTGCGCACCGACGTGCTTAGGGGGTATCTTTGACTACGCCAACAAGAAAGACCGCCTGACCGAAGTCGAGCTGGAGCTCGGCGACCCCAACGTCTGGGACGACCCGGAGCGCGCCCAGCAGCTGGGTCGCGAACGCGCCTCCCTGGAACTGGTGGTGGAAACCATCGAAAACCTCGACAGCGGTGTTGCCGACGCCAGCACATTGCTGGACATGGCGGCAGAGGAAAACGATGCCGACGCGGTGGCGGATATCGAGGTGGAAATCGCCCAGCTCACCGCCCAGCTGGAGAAGCTGGAATTCCGCCGCATGTTTTCCGGCGAGATGGACGCCAGCAACGCCTACCTGGATATCCAGGCCGGCTCCGGCGGCACCGAGGCCCAGGACTGGGCGGAAATGCTGTTGCGCATGTACCTGCGCTGGGGCGACGACAAGGGCTTCAAGACCACCCTGGAGGAGTGCTCCGCCGGTGAAGTGGCGGGCATCAAGAGTGCCACCATCCGCTTCGAGGGCGAGTACGCCTTCGGCTGGCTGCGCACCGAGACGGGGGTGCACCGGCTGGTGCGGAAGTCGCCGTTCGATTCCGGCAACCGCCGCCACACCTCGTTCAGCTCGGTGTTTGTTTCCCCGGAAATCGATGACAATGTGGAGATCGATATCAACCCGGCGGATGTGCGCACCGATACCTACCGCGCCAGTGGTGCCGGTGGCCAGCACATCAACAAGACCGATTCGGCGGTGCGCCTGACCCACGTGCCCTCCGGCATTGTGGTGTCCTGCCAGAGCGAGCGCTCCCAGCACCAGAATCGCGACAAGTGCTGGAAAATGCTGCGTGCCAAAATGTACGAACAGGAAATGCTGAAGCGCAGCGAGGCCGCCCAGGCGGTGGAGGACAGCAAGTCGGACATCGGCTGGGGCAGCCAGATTCGCTCCTACGTGCTGGACGACCAGCGCATCAAGGATCTGCGCACCCATGTCCAGACCAGCAACTGCCAGGCGGTGCTGGACGGCGACCTGGATCGCTTTATCGAAGCCTCACTCAAGGCCGGGCTGTAATGTCCCCGGCCCAATTCATGTTGCAGGAAAGTTGCAGGAAAGATGACTGATACTCAGAAACCGACCACAGACCAGGCCGACGAAAACAAACTGATCGCCGAACGCCGCGCCAAGCTGGGAGTCATTCGCCAGCAGGCGGAGGCCGACGGCGGCAGTGCCTTCCCCAACGATTTTCGCCGCCAGCATCTGGCCAGCGACTTGCAGCTGCAGTACGGCGAGCAGTCCAAGGAGGCGCTGGAAGAACTGCAGCTGCAGGTCAGCGTGGCCGGTCGGGTGATCCGCAACCGCGGCGCCTTCATGGTGCTACAGGACATGTCCAGCAGCATCCAGTTGTATGTCACCAAGGAAGCTCGCGCCTTTGCCAAGGGCGTCGACCTGGGGGATATCGTCGGTATCAGCGGTGCCTTGCACAAATCCGGCAAGGGCGACCTGTACGTCAACATGGAACAGTTCCAGCTGTTGACCAAGTCGCTGCGACCGTTGCCGGACAAGTACCACGGCCTGGCGGACCAGGAAATGCGCTATCGCCAGCGCTATGTGGACCTGATCGTCAACCCGGAAATTCGCGAGCTGTTCCGGGTGCGCTCCCAGGTGATCGACTTTATTCGCCGCTACCTCAACGGCCGGCAGTTCATGGAGGTGGAAACCCCCATGCTGCAGGTGATTCCCGGCGGCGCCGCCGCGCGCCCCTTCGTTACCTTCCACAATGCGCTGGATATCGACATGTACCTGCGCATCGCCCCGGAGCTGTACCTGAAGCGCCTGGTGGTGGGCGGTTTCGAGCGGGTCTACGAGATCAACCGCAACTTCCGCAACGAGGGCCTGTCCACCCGCCACAACCCCGAGTTCACCATGCTGGAGTTCTACCAGGCCTATGCGGACTATCGCGACCTGATGGATCTCACCGAGGACATGTTGCGCAAGATGGCCCAGGAGGTGCTTGGCACCACCGAAGTGGTCAGCACCATCAAGAATGCCGATGGCGAGGTGTTGCAGGAGACCCGCTACGACTTTGCCGAGCCGTTCCGCCGCATCTCGGTGTTTGATGCCATTCTGCATTTCAACCCCGACATCGCCCCGGCGGCGCTGGCCGATGCGGAAGGGGCGCGGGAAATCGCCGAGCACCTGGATATTCCCCTCAAGGACAGCTGGGGGCTGGGCAAGGTGCAGATCGAGATTTTCGAGAAAACCGTCGAGCACCGCCTCGATCAGCCCACCTTTATCACCGAATACCCCACCGAGGTGTCACCGCTGGCCCGTCGCAGCGATAGCAATCCGTTTGTCACCGACCGCTTCGAATTCTTTGTCGGCGGCCGCGAGATCGCCAATGGCTTTTCGGAGCTGAATGACGCGGAAGATCAGGCGGCGCGCTTTCGCGCCCAGGTGGCGGAGAAGGACGCCGGTGACGACGAGGCCATGCACTACGATGCGGACTACATTCGCGCCCTGGAATACGGCCTGCCGCCCACCGCCGGTGAAGGCATCGGTATCGACCGGCTGGTGATGCTGTTGACGGATTCGCCTTCCATCCGGGATGTGCTGCTGTTCCCCCATATGCGGCCGGAGTGATTCCGGCCTGCGGTGGCGCAACATTGTCGCTGGGGCCTGAGGAAAGGTCAGACCCTGGCCCCACCGCTGAAAGGCGGGGCCAGATTCTAATTTGCAGACTATTTAGTCGATAGAGTCAGAGCGCGGCAATGGCCTGCTGCTGTTGCTGCAATTTGCCCAGCGCCGCTTCCATTTCCGCCATTTTTTCCCGTTCCTTGGCCACCACGTCCGCCGGGGCCTTGCCGATAAAGCTCTCGTTGCCGAGTTTGCCCTGCACCCGCTGCAGTTCCTTGTGCAGTTTTTCCACTTCCTTGTTGAGGCGTGCCAGTTCGGCGTCCTTGTCGATCAGGCCGGCCATGGGCACCAGGATTTCCATATTGCCCACCAGCGCAGTGGCGGACATGGGCGCTTCTTCACCGGCGTTGAGCCAGTGGATGGTATCCAGGTTGGCCAGCTTTGACAGGAACTGGCGGTTGCCCTCCAGGCGGCGCTGGTCTTCGGCGCTGCCATTGTTGAAATAGATGGGCAGCGGCCTGCCGGGGGCGATGTTCATTTCGCCGCGGATATTGCGGATGCCGACGATCACTTTCTTCAGCCATTCGATGTCGGCG
>NZ_JBFHQR010000034.1:0-19047 GCF_041592135.1 Porticoccus sp.
GTGCGGACAAGATCCGCCAGTTCCTGCTGGCCAAGGGCCTGAGTGAAGAGGAAATCACCGTCGCCATGGCCACCATTACCGACAAATCCGCCCGGGATTTCGACAGTAATGTGCGCGCCGAATTTCGCTATACCGCCCAGCAAACGGTTACCGTTTACTCCCGTCAGGTGGACAAGGTGCGCGGGGTGATGGGTTCCCTCTCCGAACTGGGCAAGCAGGGCATCGCCCTGACCGGGGGCAATTACCAGAGCCAGCCCCAGTACCTGTTTACCCGCCTCAACGAGGTCAAGCCCGAGATGATCGAGGAGGCCACCCGCAAGGCCCGCGAGGTGGCGGAGAAATTCGCCGGGGATTCCCAGAGTCGCCTGGGCAAGATCAAGCGGGCGACCCAGGGACAGTTCAGTATCAGCCCCCGGGATATCAACAACCCCCACCTGATGAATGTGCGGGTGGTGTCCACCGTGGAATACTATCTAGCGGATTGAGCCTGGCAGATTGAGCCTGGCGGATTGAGTCTGGCGGATTGAGTCTGGCGGATTAAGCGGCGCTGCTAAGATCGTCGCGCTGCTTAGACCGTCGCGGCCAGCGGGCCGTCCAGCAGCGGAATGGCGCTGAGCAGCTGGCGGGTGTAGTCGTGGTGGGGCCGGGCGAACAGGGTTTCGGTGTCGCCGGTTTCCACCAGCTTGCCGTGGTGCATCACCGCGATGCGGTCCGACATGTAGCGCACCACCGACAGGTCGTGGGAAATAAACAGCATGGTCAGGTTGTGCTTTTCCACCAACTGCAAAATCAGCTTGAGAATCTGTGCCTGAATGGTCACATCCAGGGCCGACACCGGCTCGTCGGCGATCACCAGTTCCGGTTTGGTGGCGATGGCGCGGCCCACGGCGATGCGCTGGCGCTGGCCGCCGGAGAATTCGTGGGGGTACTTGCGGATCGACGCCCGCGCCAAGCCCACGTCGTCCATTAGTGCCAGCACTTCCCTGGTGACCGTCTTGCGGGTGGCGAGGCGGTGGTAGAGCAGCGGCTCCGCCAGGGCATCGAACACCGTCATGCGCGGATTCAGGGAGGCGTAGGGGTCCTGGAAGATCATCTGCATGCGGCGGCGCAAGGGTGTCATTTGCTTGCCGGACAATTTGGTCAGGTCGATACCGTCAAATACTACGCTGCCACTACTGACCGGCACCAGACCGAGGATGGAGCGCCCCAGGGTGGACTTGCCGGAGCCGGATTCCCCCACCAGCCCGAGAATTTCCCCGTGTTGGATCTCCAGTGAAACCTCATCCACCGCCGTGACCACCTTGGGGTGCCCCCAGGGGCTGCCACTGTGATCCCGAAACGTCGTGGTCAGTCCCCGCAGGCTCAGAAGCGGTTGCTCTTCAATGCGGGCGGGGATGGGCTTGGCGCCCTTGGGAATCGAGGCCAGCAGCTTCTTGGTGTAGTCGTGCTGGGTGTGGTTAAAAATAGCGTCCACCGAGCCCTGTTCGACAATCCTGCCTTCCTTCATCACCGCCACGGTGTCGGCGATATCGGCCACCACCGCCAGATCGTGGGTGATGAAAATCACCGCGATATTGCGGCGCTGTTGCAGCTCGCGAATCAGCTTGAGAATCTGCGCCTGAATGGTGACATCCAGCGCCGTGGTGGGCTCGTCGCAGATCAGCAGCTTCGGTTCGGCGATCAGCGCCATGGCGATCATCACCCGCTGGCGCATGCCGCCGGAAAACTCGTGGGGGTAGCTGTGGATGCGCTTTTCCGGCTCGACAATGCCCACTTCGCCGAGAATCTCAACGGCGCGCTGCAACGCCTGCTGGCGCGCCATATCCCGGTGATAGAGCAGTGGCTCGATCAACTGTTCGCCCACGGTGAGGTAGGGGTTCAGGGAGGTCATCGGGTCCTGGAAGATAATGGCGATATCGTTGCCGCGCACCTTGCGCAGCTGCTTCTCGCTCAGACCCAGCAGATCGCGGCCATCGAACAGCGCGCTGCCCGACTCGATCTTGCCGGGTGGTTGCGGAATCAGCTTCAGCAGGCTGTAACAGGCCACCGACTTGCCGGAACCGGACTCGCCGACAATGGCCAGGGTCTGGCCCTGGTCCACGGAAAAACTGACGCCGTCCACGGCCTTGACCACCCCGGCGCGGGTATGGAAGTGGGTGGTGAGGTCGGTAACGGTCAGTAGTGGCATTTTATATTCTCAAGCCTTATTAAAAAATTTCTTGCGCTATCCTGGCTGTAGGTCAGTCCATGATTGATGTCGTTGTTAACTTTTTTCTGCTGAATCAAGCATGTCTTGCACGGAAGCTTTCAGCACTTCCCATGAAGTTACGCATGTTGCTTCATCAAAATTTGCATGGGTAGTAACATGTACCCATGGGTGCACAACATTCCTTGATTCACGAAGTGCATGGCTAAACTTACCTCGATCAGTCTTTAGCCAACCACAGTCAACTGCCACTTCAATAAGAGAATGTAGGTTCCAATCCTGAATAGCGGGTGTTTTTCCCTGCTTATCCTTTGGTGCCTTGGAAGATTGATAAGCTTTATCTGGAGATGTGGTTGCCCTGCACAAAAGGAGTGCTTCTAACACGCTCCCCATTAGAATTATTGCACCTGTATAAGCTTGTACGTGCTGACACTTTTGAGCCTCTCTCCATCGGCTATCAATCACAGACTCTAGCCCAGGCATTATTTGGGTGATCTTACTGTAGTCTGGGGGAGCAATGATTTGTTTCTTCGGCTTAGTTACTCCTCCGGCTTTTAAGAACTTGATGGCGCTTCTGATATATTCAGCCAGGGTTTCAAGTCGAACTCTACGGCTATTGGCTTCAAAATTAGAATTTGATTCCATAGAGCTAATTAGCGAATCTGGTAACCCGATGACACCATTAAGAATCATTCTAGTTTCGTTGACCTTCGCATCGACAGCACGAAGTCCAGCAAAATCGTCAGTTCTCACAATACCTGGAGATAATTCAATTTCAGCTTGAATGCCCGTTAGTAATTTTAATGCTTGCTGAGTTTCCATATTTTTCCGTGTGTGTTCCAGAAAACGACTCATTATGTGGATGTTAATATTTGGAAATCCTCCGGCTTTAACAAAGTCTTTGAGAGAGTCTTCCGGTTGATTAGGTCGTTGCGAATAGCCAGTATGAATTCTCCGAGTGCCCTCTCTTTGGCTTCGTTTGAAAACACTTGATCACTGTTAACAGTATCTATAAATGCGTAAGCCTTTTGAATTACATCATCCGGACAATACATCCAGCACAAATTTAGCTGATCAATAAAATGGTTTTTATGGGCTTTACTTTCTTCTGGACTCCAACTTGAGAGATAGAAACCTTTCAGAGACTTTATTAGTTCTTGGTACCTAGCTTCTTTTCGTTGGTATTCTTCCCAACATCTCTTTCGCCATTCGTTTGCAAGCCAAGCAATCACTGCCCCGATGAACGGTAGAAAAAATTTTAAGTACTCCATATGGTTGTCTATGCCCTTTCCTAGTAACGCCTACAGCTACGTAAACTAAGAGCGAAGAGGGTAAGTTACCCGAAAAACTTCACTCTTTAACATTTTCAAGCACTTGAACAGGGTATGGGAAATCTCTTGGTGGGTATGGGTACAAGTCAAGACAAAGAGATTCACACATAGCTCTATATTCCTCTTCTTGTATATATAGGCCCTCTAGTTTTTCTTTCCATGCTTCGCTAGGTACTAGAAACACTGCTTCATCACTTGGCAATTCCAGCCGATCGGCTTGAATTCTCCATTCTCTTTGCCAAGACCAGTCGACCCATTCATCCTCGGTGGGACTATACGAAACTATTTTCCAGTGCATTGATGGATCGATAAAACAATGCTCACTTTTTGGCTGATAAATTACAGGCCGTCCATTTTGATTGAACAGCCATTTTTTGCTTACCGACACACCAAAAGGACGGAAGTGATATTTCTCTTTGATAAACTCTGACTCGGGTGCTTCAGAGAAGCAGATAACACGGCTTCCACCAATTACAGCTCGATTAGTGCCACTCAAGAATTCATCATATGCAATCTGAAATAGTACCTCCAGTGCCTGCTCATCAGTTTCAGCACGAACAAGATGTACCACGCGGTGAGTCAAATCTATTCTATTTGATCTCATAGCAGTTCACGTCTATGCCTTTTGCCAAAAATGGCAGCTCGGCTTTTTTGGTAACCATTTCGACCTTTGTCATTCCAACTCAATCCTTCGACGCCCTGGGGTCCAGCGCATCCCTTAACCCATCGCCGAGAAAGTTCAGGGCAAACAATGTGATGGACAGGGTCAGGCCCGGGAAGATCAATAACCAGGGGTATTCCTCCATGGTCTCCACCCCGTAGGAAATCAGCAGTCCCCAGGAACTCTGGGGCGGCTGGATGCCGAGGCCCAGAAAGCTGAGAAAGGCCTCCAGCAGCATCACGCTGGGGATGGTCAGGGTGGTGTAGACGATCACCGGCCCCAATGTGTTGGGGATCAGGTGGCGGCGGATAATGGTCCAGCGGGACAGCCCCAGGGAGATGGCCGCCTCGATGAATTCCTGGCGGCGCAGGGATTGCACCTGACCGCGCACGATGCGCGCCATGGTCAGCCATTCCACCGCGCCGATGGCCAGGAACAGCAGCAGGATATTGCGACCGAACACCACCATCAGCAGCACGATAAAGATCATAAAGGGCAGGGCGTAGAGAATATCCACCAGCCGCATCATCACCGCGTCCACCCGGCCGCCGGCAAACCCCGCCACGGTGCCGTAGAGCACGCCGATCAGCAGCGCCACCGCGGTGGCGATAAAACCCACCGCCAGGGAGACCCGGCTGCCGTACATGATGCGGGTGAGCATGTCGCGGCCGAAGATGTCGGTGCCGAGCCAGTGTTCCGCAGAGGGCGGCGACGCGCCCAGTTGCAGGTTCTGGGTCTCGTAGCCGTAGGGGGCGATCCACGGGGTCAGCAGGGCGATAACGCAAAGGAACAGCATCACCCCGAGGCCGAACAGCGCCAGGTGATTCTTGCGCAGCCGCACCCAGGCGTCCTTCCACAGGGAGGTGCCTTGTTCGGCGTCGGCGAGGTCGGTAATGGCGACGGATTCAGTCATTAGTGGCCCTCCCGCAACTGGTGTCGCAATTTCGGGTTGATCCACACCGCGACGATATCGGACAGTAAATTGAACAGTACGATCAGGGCGGCGAAGAACACCGTGGTGCCGAGAATCATGGTGTAGTCGCGGTTAAAGGCGGCCTGCACGTAGAAGCGGCCGAGGCCGGGAATTTGGAAGATGGTTTCCACCACGAAGGAGCCGCTCAACAGTCCGGCAAAGGCGGGGCCGAGAAAGGCCACCACGGGGATCAGGCCGCCGCGCAGGCCGTGTTTCAGCACTACCACCCACTCCGGCAGGCCCTTGGCGCGGGCGGTGCGGATGTAGTCCTGGGACATCACTTCCAACATGCCGCCGCGACTGAGGCGGGCGATGTAGGCGGCGTAGCCGGTGCCGAGGGTGATGGCGGGGAGGATCTTGTCGCCGGGCAGGTCGCCCCAGCCGGACACCGGCAGCCACTCCAGCCAGACGCCAAAGATCAGTACCAATAACGGCCCCATCAGGAACGACGGCATACAGATGCCGAGCATGGCGGCGGACATGGGGATGTAGTCCTGGGGGGTGTTGGGCTTGAGTGCCGCCATCACTCCGGCGCAGGCGCCGATCAGGATCGCCACCAGCATGGCGTAAAAGGCCAGCTCGGCGGTGGTGGGCAGGCCGCCGAGAATCAGTTCGTTGACCGAGCGGCCGGGGTAGCGGAACGAGGGGCCGAACTCGCCGTGCACCAGGTCGTCGAGGTAACTGAGGTACTGCTGCCACATGGGCTGGTCCAGCTTGTAGCGGGCTTCCAGCGCCTTGACCACTTCCGGGGGCACGGTCTTCTCGGCGCTGAACGGGCCGCCGGGGGCGGCGCGCACCAGGAAAAAGGTGGCGGTAATCACCACCAGCAATACCGGAATGGCCTGCAACAGGCGGCTGAGGATAAAACGCGACATCAGTGAATCACCTCGCCGCTGAAGCTGGCATCCAGGTGCAGCCGTTTGTAGAGGCTGTAATCCAGCAGGTTGGGTTGCAGCCCCTTGAGGCTCGGGTGCACCAGGTTTTTGCTGGTGTAGATGTAAATGGGTATCAGCGGCATATCCTCCAGCAGCAGCGCCTCCGCCTCCTGCATCAGCCGGTAGCGCTCTGCCGGGTCCGAGGCCTCGGGGGCCAGTTTGAGAATCAGCTGGTCGTAGCGGGTGTTGGCCCAGCCGGTGAGGTTGTTGCCGCCGCCGCTGACCCACATGTCGAGAAAGGTGTTGGGATCGACGTAATCGCCGATCCAGCCGGCGCGGGCGATGGCGTAGTCGCCGTTTTCCACGGAGTTCAGGTACACCTTCCAGTCCTGGTTGTTGAGCACGATCTTGATGCCCAGCTGTTCGTACCACATCTGCTGGATGGCCACGGCGATCTTGCGGTGGCCCTCGGAGGTGTTGTACAGCAACTCGGTGACCGGGAAGCCCTTGCCACCGGGATAGCCCGCCTCCGCCAGCAGTTGCCGCGCCTTGTCCGGGTCGTAGCGGAAGCCGTCCGGCGCGGTGTAACCGAGGGTGTCCGGCGGGGTGAAGGTGTAGGCGGGCAGCTCATTGCCCTTGGTGACCTGTTTGACGATGGCGTCGCGGTCGATGCTCATGGCCAGCGCCCGGCGCACCCGTTTGTCGCTGAGCTGTGGCACCCTGGTGTTGAAGCGGTAGAAATAGTTGCCGAGGTAGGCCTGGGTGTAGAGCAGTTCCGGATGATGCTTGCGGTAGCTTGCCACCTTGTCGATGGGAATGCTGGCGGTGCGGTGCAACTGCCCGGAGCGGAACATGCGCTCCTCGGTGGTGACGTTTTCCGTGGGGTGGAAGTGAATGGCGTTAATGGTGACCTTGTCGGCATCCCAGTAATAGGGGTTTTTGCTCACCACCACCCGCTTGAACAGCCGCCACTCGCTGAGGTTGTAGGGGCCGTTGCCGACGAAGTTGCCGGGGCGGGTCCACTGGCTGCCGCGCTCGTCGGCGCCGCCGAACTTCTCAATGGTGGCCCGGTGTACGGGGAAGTAGCTGTAGTGATCCAGCAGTTGCAGGAAGTAGGGCGTCGGGTTGGCCAGTTCCACCTCCAGGGTATAGTCATCAATGACGTGGATACCGACCCGCTCAAAGTCTTTGATACTGCCTTTGTAATAGGCTTCGGCACCCTTGATGACAAACAGCATATAGGCGTACTGGTTGCCCAGGGCCGGTTGCAGGGCGCGCCACCAGGACCAGGCGAAATCCCCGGCGGTGACCGGGTCGCCGTTGGACCAGCGGGCGTTGTGGCGCAGGTAAAAGCGGTAGTGTTTGCCGTCGTCACTGACCTCCCAGCGCTCGGCGACACCGGGGATGGGCTCGAGGGTGGCGGGGTCTTTCAGTACCAGCCCTTCCAGCAGGGCGGTGAGAATCTTGTGTTCCGGTACGCCGGTGACGATATGGGGATCGAGTTCCTGGGGATCGGTGCCATTGCCCAGATGCAGGATGCCGTCGCGGTTGCCGGTGGTGACGTTGCTTTCACCGCCGCTGCAGGCCCACAACAGGCCGCACAGGAGGATAAGGAGGGTGCTTTTCAGGGGTGCCTTCATGCAGTGAACAGTCCGGGGGGCCAGCGCCCTATGTTAGGCAAGGTCGGTGGCCGACGCCAGCCCGGATTGCGGTTGAAATACGTTATCGAAGCGACCATAATGCCCACCCTTATCGGCATGGCCGATAGGCATTTCTTTATGGTGACCCCTGTTGGTCCCCTCGCAATGATCAGCTGCGAACCCCGCCAGGCCCGGAAGGGAGCAACGGTAGCGGTGACATCGTGTGCCGGGGTGTGGCTGGCAGGGGAAGCCACCAGAATCCAGTCCAATCCCCTTTTCGCTATTCCCTGATCGACAAACTCGATACCCCGAGCGTCGTCTCGTCGGCGATTGTCGTGTAAAAAAACCCCCCTGGTGCAACCCGACTATGGGGAGAAGCGTCCATAGTCGGATTGCACTGGGGGACGACAAGTGCCACAGGTCTTATTGTTAGTACGCCCTGTTGCCTATGCGGCGTCGGATTTCAGGGTCTGATTGACCAAATGATTCAGCTCCGGAAGACAGGAGCCACAGTTGGTGCCGCATTTGAGTTGTTCGCCCAGCTGTTTGACGGAACAGGCCCCGGCCGCGATGGCCTGAACAATCTGTTTATCGCCCACCTCGAAACAGGAGCAGATCAGCCGCCCCTTGTCGGCCTGGGCCATGTTTCGTCCCGCCAGCAGTTGCCAGGGAGAAGGGTCGATTTCCTTGCCGAGCAGCTCTTTCAGCCAGTCGGTCGAGGGCAGCGCATGTTGATCCCGGTGACAGAAAATAGCCAGCCTGACCCGCGTCCCCCGATAACAGACAAAGCGCTCGTCGCCCTGCTCGCTGTCGCAGAAATGGGCGCAGCCCTGCACATCCTCACCGTGCTGGCGCAAAAAGTCCGGCCAGTCGAAATTCCCGGCGGTGGCGACCCGGTAGCAATACCCCCGGTTGTCGGCCAGCGGCGTCAGGGTCCAGTTGATAAAGCCGCTGCAGTCCAGCGGACTGTCACTGACCAGGCTGGCCCACAGGGGTGTCTCGATTTTGCGGATCGACGCCGGATTGAACTTGAATTCCGGCTGCCCGGAATGGGGATCGGTGATCGGGGCCAGCAGGGCGCCGACACGGGCTTTGCTGGCGTACCGGTCGCTCCAGTGTATCGGTACAAATAACTGGTTGAGTCCCATGCCTGCATCCAGCGTTACCCGGACCTGCACCGCGCCGTGGCGGGTGCTGACTTCGGCGAGCTCACCTTCCGTCAGCCCTTGCTCTTCGGCAGCGTTCGGGTGTATCAGCACGAAGGGCGCGTCGATGTGGTTGAGCAGGCGCTGGGCGCGCGCCGTGCGGGTCATGGTGTGCCACTGGTCGCGCACCCGCCCGGTATTGAGGGCGAAAGGGTAGTCCTCTGACAGGAATTGAACCGGTCCCCTGGGTTGCACCGCAATGAACTGCGCCTTGCCGCTGGGCGTCACAAAACGCCCGTCGCCGAACAGTCGCGCCGTGCCGTTGGGGTGTTCCCCGTTGACGGGCCACTGCACGGGTTTCAGGTCATCGTACTGCTGTCGGGTCAGGGTGCTGAGGGCGCTGATATCGAAAGCCCGTTTGCCGTTGTTGCGAAAACCGCTGAGGGCCGCGTGCTCGACGAATACATCCCGTGGATGCTGATAGGGAAATGCCTCGCCAAAGCCCAGTTTGGCTGCGACCTGGGTCAATATCCACCAGTCGTGCCGGGCCTCGCCCGGGGGCGTCACCATCGCCCACTGGCGGGAAATACGCCGCTCGGAGTTGGTGACGGTGCCGCATTTTTCGCCCCAGCTGGTGGTCGGCAACAGGATGTTGGCGGTGGCGGTGGTGTCGGTACGGCCAATACAGTCGGAGACGATCACCGTGTCACAGGCCTCCAGCGCCGCCCTGACCCTGTCGGCGTTGGGCAGGCTGACCACCGGGTTGGTGCCCATGATCCAGATCGCCTTGACGGTGCCATCGGCCACCGCGTCAAACAGGTCCACTGCTTTCAGGCCCGGCTGCTGGCTGAGTTGCCCGGTGCCCCAGAATTCCCCGACGGTTTGCAGGTTCTCGGGGCTGTAATCCATATGGGCCGCCAGTTGATTGGCCAGACCGCCCACTTCGCGACCGCCCATGGCATTGGGTTGCCCGGTGATGGAGAAGGGCCCCGCGCCCAGCTTGCCGATCCGGCCGGTGGCCAGATGACAGTTGATGATGGCGTTGCCCTTGTCGGTGCCGGAGGACGACTGGTTGATGCCCTGGGAATAGAAGCTGACGGTTTTGGCGGTCTCGGCAAACCAGCGGTAGAAGGTTTCGAGGCTGTGCTCGTCGATGCCCAATTGCGTCGCGGTTTCGCTGAATGAAAATTGTTTGGCGGCGGCGATGGCCCGTTCAAACCCCTCGGTAAACTGGTCGATATAGCCTGTATCGGTGAACCCCCGCTCGTGCAGCCAGGCCAGCAGGCCCATAAACAGGAAGCCGTCGGAACCGGGGGCAATGGCCAGGTGCAGGTCGGCGATGTCGCAGGTGGCGGTGCGGCGCGGGTCGATCACTACCACTTTCATGGCGGGGTTGGTCTGTTTGGCCACCATCATGCGCCGGTACAGCACCGGGTGGGTCCAGGCAGCGTTGGAGCCGACCAACACCAGCAGGTCGCAGTTTTCCAGGTCCTCATAGCTGCAGGGCACCGCGTCGCCGCCGAAGGCGCGCTTGTAGCTGGCCACCGCCGACGACATACAGAGCCGGGAGTTGGTGTCCACATTGCCGGTGCCGAGGAATCCCTTGGCCAGTTTGTTGGCCACGTAATAGTCTTCGGTGAGCAGTTGCCCGGACAGGTAGAAGGCGATGGCATTGGGGCCGTAGGTATCGCGAATCTCGGTGAGTTTGCTCGCCACGGTGTCGATGGCGGTGGGCCAGTCCACCCGCTCGCCCGCTATGCTGGGATGGAGCAGGCGGCCGTGATCGCCCATGGTTTCGTGGAGTGCCGAGCCCTTGACACAGAGGGCCCCGAGGTTGGCGGGGTGTGTTTTGGCGCCGGATACGGCGATGATCCGATCATCTTTCAGTTTCGCAGTCACCCCGCAGCCGACCCCGCAGTAGGGGCAGGTGGTGTCCATTTTTGTGCACTGCTCAGTCATGGTTTGCGCCGATCTTCGGGATCAGAGAGTAAGGATTAGCCGGTTGCCGACCATTTCGCTGGGGTAGACGGGCGCGGAGACAGCCTCATTTTCCAGGCTCCGGGCAGTGGCCCCGGCGGCGACTCCGCAACGGGCCGGTGGCGCCACGCAGCAGTGGTCCGGCTTTCCGTTTTTGATTGCGACAACATGTAACATCTGCATGTCCCCAGCGAGATTTCAGGTCTATGACTTGCGTCCGGCAACGGCCTGTCAGGACAGCGCTGCACCGAACATCAGTTGGTTTTCATGGGCGCCGAGCAGCTGGCCGCTGCCAATCAGGGCCTCGTATTGGCTGCACTGGCTTTTGTCGCCAAACAGCAGTGCCGCCTGTAAACGGTTGTCGCGAATCACCAGTCGCCGATAGACCCCCGCCAGGGGATCGCTGACCAGGATGTCGCGGCTGTGTTGATCGGTTTTCAGGTTGCCGGCGGAAAAGACGTCGATGCCGGACACCTTCAGCTGGGTGGAATGTTCCCGCGGGTGATAGCGAGCGGGCCGGCCCAGCAGGGTTTCCGTGAGCACGCTGGCCTGATCCCAGATGGGCGCGACGATGCCGACGGTGATGCCGTTGTGCTCGGCGCATTCGCCAAGGGCGTAGATACCGGCTGCGGAGGTGCGCATCTGGTCGTCGACCACAATGCCGCGGTTGATCTCCAGTCCGCTGCCGTCGAACACCTCGACATTCGGGGTGATGCCGGTGGCGAACACGATCAGTTCACCCGCCAGCCACCGGCCATCCTCAAGCTGTAGACCGCCAGCCCTTTCCGTACCGGTAACCGCTGCGGAGCGAACGCCGGTGAGAATGCGGATACCGCGTCCCTCCAGGCTCTGCTGCAACAGCCTGGCGGCGCGGCGATCCAGCTGCCGGTTCATCAGGGTGTCGCTGTTGTGTACCACGGTGACATCCAGGCCGAGCTGGTTGAGGCCGTAGGCGGCCTCCAGCCCGAGCAGGCCGCCTCCCACCACCAGCGCCCGCTCACCCTGTTCGGCAAAGCTTTGCATGATGGCGATGTCGTCCAGGGTGCGGAACGCCATCACGCCGGGCAGGTTGTTGCCGTGAATGGCCGGAATGTAGGGTCGGGAGCCGGTGGCGATAACAATGCGGTCAAACTGCTGCCGCCATCCCGACGCGGTAACGACCTCACGCTCGGCAGCGTCCAGTGCCACCACGGGATCGCCGCAGTGCAGTTGAATACGGTTTGCGCGATACCAGTCCTCACTGAGCAGGGGCAGCCCGTCCAGGGTTTTATCGCCGGCCAGCACGGAGGAGAGCTGGATGCGGTTGTAGGGGTTGACCCGCTCCTCGCCGATCATGGTGATCGCGCCCCGGTAGCCTTCGGCCACCAGGGATTCAGCGAGTCTGGCGCCGGCCATGCCGGTACCGATGATGGCAAGGGAGTCAGTCATGCTCAGGCCGCTTCGGATTTTGCGCTGGTGTCAGTTTCCGGAGTCGCATCTGCGGCTAGCTTGGCCGCTGCTTTCGCCTCTTTTTCTGCCGCCGGGTTTTTCTGCTTTTCGTAGAGGAAGCGCAGTACCTGCTGGCGGTAGTGGATGAACTCTGCATCCTCCGCCAGTGCCAGACGATCCCTGGGGCGGGCCAGCTTGACCTCGAGGATTTCGCCGACGGTGGCGGCGGGGCCGTTGGTCATCATCACGATGCGATCAGACAGCAGCACCGCCTCGTCCACATCGTGGGTAATCATGATCACGGTGTTGCCCAGGCTGGTCTGGATCTCCATCAGGGAGTCCTGCAGGTGGGCGCGGGTGAGGGCGTCGAGGGCGCCAAAGGGTTCGTCCATCAGCAGCACCTTGGGCTGCATGGCCAGGCAGCGGGCGATACCGACGCGCTGCTTCATGCCGCCGGAGATTTCCCCCGGCAGTTTGTGCAGGGCGTGGTCCATGTGTACCAGCGACAGGTTGTGCTCGATCCAGTCGTGCATTTCCGCCTTGCTCTTGGTTTTCTTGAATACGCGTTTTACTGCCAACTCCACGTTCTGGTAGACGGTGAGCCAGGGCAGCAGGGCGTGGTTCTGGAAGACCACGGCGCGATCGGGGCCGGGTTTGTCGACTTCCCGGCCCTCGAGGATCACACCGCCCTCGGTGGCCTCGTAAAGGCCGGCGACGATGTTCAGTACCGTGGATTTGCCGCAGCCGGAATGGCCGATCAGGGAGATAAACTCGCCCTGGTCAATGGAAATATCGACCGCCTGCAAGGCCCGGAACGGCTTGTCATCAGTGGGAAATTCGATACCCACATGGCTGATTTCCAGATAGCTGTTTTTCATAACGTGCTCCTTGACGGAATACCTTGCAGTTAGCGGAGGATGGCCTGTTTGTCCCAAGTGATACGGCGCTGTACCGCCAGCATCAGTCGGTCCAGGGAGAAGCCGATCAGGCCGATGGCCAGTACCGCGACCATGATGCGGCCCAGGGAATCGGACGAGCCATTCTGGAACTCGTCCCAGATGAATTTGCCGAGGCCGGGGTTCTGGGCCAGCATTTCGGCGGCGATCAGCACCATCCAGCCGGTGGCTAACGATAATCTGAGTCCGGTAAAGATCATCGGGATGGCGGAAGGGATCACAATGGTGCGCACATGCACCAATGAGGGCAATTGCAACACCCGGCTGACGTTGATCAGGTCCCGGTCAATGCTGGTGACGCCGACGGTGGTGTTGATTACCGTGGGCCACAGGCAGCAGAGGGTCACCGTGAAGGCCGAGGTCAGGAAGGCTTTTTCGAACATCGGCTCGTCGCTGACATAGAGTGCGGACACCAGCATGGTCACCAGTGGCAGCCAGGCCAGCGGTGAGACCGGTTTGAAGGTCTGGATAATCGGGTTGACCGACTGGTAGACCTTCTCGCTGAGGCCACAGGCGATGCCCAGTGGAATGGCGATGATGGAGGCCACCACAAAGCCAAAGGAAACGGTGTAGAGACTGGTGAGAATCTGGTCAAAGAAGGTGGCCTTGCCGGTATAGGGGCGAATTTTCACCTCCGCATCGGGATTCCGGGCCAGTTTCTTGGCGTTGCGTTCTTCCTGGCGCTGGTAAAAGGCGGCTTCTTTTTCGCGCTCGCGCCGGTGTTCGGCCACCAGGTTCTTGGACTGTTCCCAGACCTGAACCGGACCGGGAAATTGCCCCAGCGAGGTAATGATGTTGTTGGCAACGCCTTGCCACAGCATCAGGAATATCACTATGCCGGCCAGCGGCAGGGTAACCGCCTTGCCGAGGTGACGGAGTAGGAGGATCAGTTGTGAGGGGGCAAACAGCATTTTCCCCTGCTCATTTCTGAATATGGCCGCGATTTCAGTCATGACATCTATCCTGGGTGTTGGGATCCGGCAGGTTGCCCTGCCGGATGTGGTTGGCTTTGCAGAAAAGGCTGCAACATTCAAGCCATTACAAAGTTTCGTCTTTCAAACCGATGGTGAGCTTTTCCAGGTAGGCATTGGGTTGCTTGCCATCGTAGGTCACACCGTCGATGAACTCGCTCTGCGGTGCGCGGAAGCCGCTCTCTTTGTCGAGATCGGGGAAGTCCGCCGCGGTCATGACGCCGTCAGCAATCAGCTCTTTCGCCGCGATGGCGTAGATATCCGGGCGATAGACTTTCTTCGCCATGTCGAAATACCAGTCGTCGGATTTCTTCTCGGAGATCTGGCCCCAGCGGCGCATCTGGGTCAGATACCAGACCGCGTCGGAGTAGTAGGGGTAGGTGGCGTAGTGGCGGAAGAACACGTTGAAGTCGGGTACTTCGCGCTTGTCACCTTTTTCATATTCAAAGGTACCGGTCATGCTGTTGGCGATCACATCGTAATCGGCACCGACATATTCCGGACGGGAGAGGATTTTGACCGCTTCCGGACGGTTGGCGTTGTTGTTTTCATCCAGCCATTTGGCCGCGCGCAGCAGGGCCTTGACCACACGAATGGTGGTGTTTGGATACTTCTCGGTGAATTCCTTGGTCATGCCGAACACTTTTTCCGGATTGTTTTTCCAGATTTCGTAATCGGT
This sequence comes from Porticoccus sp., assembly GCF_041592135.1. GTDB lineage: Bacteria > Pseudomonadota > Gammaproteobacteria > Pseudomonadales > Porticoccaceae > Porticoccus. The sequence goes on from NZ_JBFHQR010000034.1 coordinate 14,843, forward strand.
GATCACCGGCACGCCGATGCCCTTGAATACCGCCTGCTGGTTCCAGGGTTCACCCACGCAGTAGCCGTAGATGGTGCCCGCTTCCAGGGTGGCCGGCATTTGCGGCGGCGGGGTCACGGACAGCAGTGCCTCGGCGTTGATCAGGCCGCTGGTGTCACCCTTGTGGGGGGCGTAGTAGCCGGGGTGAATGCCACCCGCTGCCAGCCAGTAGCGCAACTCGTAGTTGTGGGTGGATACCGGGAACACCATGCCCATTTTGAAGGGCTTGCCCTCGGCGCGCATTTTCTCCACCACCGGCTTCAGGGAATCGGCCTTGATGGGGTGAACGGGCTTGCCGTTTTCCATGGGGATATGTTCTTTCATCATTTCCCAGATTTCGTTGGAAACGGTGATGCCGTTACCGTTCAAATCCATGCTGAAAGGGGTGACGATGTCGGCTTTGGTGCCAAAACCGATGGTGGCGGCCAGCGGTTGGCCGGCCAGCATGTGGGCGCCGTCAAGCTTGCCATCGATAACGCCATCCAGCAGCACTTTCCAGTTGGCCTGGGCTTCGACAGTGACGTAAAGACCCTCGTCTTCGAAATAGCCTTTTTCATAGGCCACCGCGATGGGCGCCATATCGGTGAGTTTGATAAAGCCAAATTTCAACTCGTCTTTTTCCGGCTCGCCCACTTCTGCTTGGGCGAAAGTTGCCAGGGTCAGGCCGCAAACGGCCAGGACGGTTTTGAACAGTGATGGCGTTTTGTTAGCCTTGTTGTATCGCTGTGCGGCATTCATAGAACCGATTCCTCGTGGTTAGTAATCACGCATAAAAAAAGCCCGCCTACACACGGGTGTAGGTGGGCTTCGTTGCCCGTTATATTGGCGGGGACCAATATGACATTGCACTGTTACCAAGGTATATACAATTAGCGTGCCAATCGCGTTTTGGCCGTGAATAGGGGGTATCCGGAGTATATCCTGGGTCGACTTGTCAGCTGATGGTGCAGGTTGTCAGGCGGAACCGTGGGGGTGTGCGCCAAAATTGTGCGACTTTGATGGTAGTGATAATACCTCTTTGGTGGTAACCGGTTATGCCGGCATGACAGCAGATCGCTGGTCGGTTGACAGCCATTGCTGAGTTGCCGGGGATCGCTGTCCGGCTCAGTTTTTTAGGGGGAGGGGGGGGGAGCCTTACGGGCACAGCATCAGGTCACTGCCGAGCTCGATTTCCTCGCTAAAATAAAAAGGCTGAGGGTGGCTGCCCTCGGTTTTGTAGTCCTTGTCCGGGGTCGGCAGGTCCAGCAGGCGGGCCGTTTCCCGATACAAATCGGTGCGGAAACACTGCTGGGTAATGGAGGCGATGCGGTTGGCATCAAATACCTTGCCGAGCAGCGGTTCACATTGGTGCAGGATAAGCTCTGCCTGGGAGCGCCAGGGAAACCCGGCGTTGTAGCGGGAAAAGACGTGGAAATTGGCTTGCAGGCGGGGCTGGGCGCCGCGATCATGGGTGATCTGTCCGGTCATGGAGGGCCGCAGGTAGTTGGCCGGCAGGTCGAGGTACTCCTTGCGGGACATCATTTCGATGATGGGTTCGCGGTTATCCATATTGGCCAGCCACTGGCAGGCTTCCATCAGGGCCAGTCGCAGCCGCAGGTGGGTGGCCGGATTGCGGGTATGCCAGTCCTCCAGCACCCCCAGGACTTTTTCCGGCGCATTGTTCCAGACATCGAATCCGGTACTGGCCAGAACGCCGACACCATAGTCGACGGCAATGCTGTTCCAGGGCTCACCGACACAGAAACCATCGATAACGCCCTGGGCGAGACTGTCCACCATCTGCTCGGGCGGCAATACAATAATCCGCACATCGCGATCGGGGTCGAGGCCGCCGGCTTTCAGCCACATTCTCAACAGCAGGGTGTGGGTGGAGAACAGGTGTACCGTCGCCAGGGTCATCACCTGGTTTTTGCCATTTTCACGCAGCGCGGCGGCAAAGGCCCTGGCGGTGGCCAGCGGGTCGTTTGTCTGCAGCGGCTGCCCGGAGAGTTCAGCCATTCGCTCCCACAGCGGCGGGGCCAGGGTGATGCCGTTGCCGTTCAGGGACAGCACCAACCCGGTAACAATGGGCGCGCGGATGCCGGTTGCACCCAGGGTAATTACCAGCGGCATGGGGGCCAGCATCTGTACGGCATCAAAGTTGCCGGCGATTAATTTGTCGCGAATATTGGCCCAGGACACTTCCCGGTGCAGGCTGACATCGAGTCCGTACTTGCTGTAGATGCCGAGCTCCTGGGCGACAATCAAGGGTGCGCTGTCGCTCAGTCGCATGTAGCCGAGGTTGAGGTGCTGCCGCTCTGCGCCGGGCAGTGACTTGGGGTTGATCTTAGTCATGGTTGTTTCCGTTACCACTGCTTTTTCCCAGTATTTTTATGACTGAACGGGCGGCCTCTGGCAGAGTCTGGTTGGTATCCATGGACAGCGTGCGCAGGGTTTTATGGGCCTTGTCCTCGCTGATGCCATGTTGGGCCATCAGCAATTGCTTGGCCTCTTCGACCACCGAGTGGCTGGCCAGTTTGGTGCGGGCATCGTCAAGCGCCTGGCGCAGGGATTGGTAGGATTTGAACTGGGCGATGGCCAAATCAATGACGGGTTTGACGCGCTGGGGGTTGAGTTCTTCCATCATGTAGGCGGTAACGCCTGCGTCAACCGCTTCCTCAATGAACGCCGGGTCGTCTTCATCGGAAAACATCACCACCGGCTTGGGGTTGTAGTGGTTGACCACGGAGAGGCTTTCCAGCACATCGCGACCGGGAGATTGCAGGTCGATGAGCACCAGGTCGGGCTGCAATTGCTCAATCTGGAACAGCAGGCCGGAGGCTGAGGGCAGCCGACAGATTACCTCGAAGCCGGAGGCTGTCAGCTTTTCCTCGACACTGGCGGACCGCTCGGAATGGTCGTCCACCAGCATGATGCGAATGGGGTCTTTGCTGGATGACATGATTAATGCAACCAGCTTAAGGGGTATTTGGACATGGGAGATGTGACAACAGGAAAATGACCCAGGGTCGTTGATGATACTCCGACCCTGAATCATCCTCCAGTGCAACATGTCGATCAGCAGGTCATGAGGATCAGAAGCTGAAGTTCACGCTAAACCAGACTTTATCGGTATCAACACCAAACTCATCGGCGTCGTACATGGCGTACTTCAGTTCTACCGACAGGTTCTTGTTGATGGCGTAGCTGGCCACGGCATCGAATTCCTCGCCGTAGTCGGTACTGCCTTCATCCGAGGAGAAGTCGTGGTAGAAAGCGGCCAGGGCAACCCCAGCCACATTACCGGTCATTTTCACGTAGACATCTTCGATGCCGTCAGCGGGGGTCACCAGGAACAGGTCCGCCCAGCCCTGGAACTTGTGCAGGGTGGCCAGCGGTGTGCTGAACCCCTTGATGCCGTCATCGCTGCCCAGCAGTTCGTAGCCGACGCCGAGCCCAACGCCTTTTACCTTGGTGCCGAGTTCGAGCATGTAGTATTCGGCATCGTAGTCGACGGGGTTGTCTTTGTAATCGCTCTGGGTGGCGGCGGAGGCGGCGACAGTGACGGGACCAAAGGCGCCGTTATAGTCCACCCCGTAGGTTTCAGAGGAGTTGCCCGAGACATTTTCCACGGCATTGTCGAAGTCCAGCAGGTAGGCGTAGACGCCGATGGTGTGGCCGGCAGCCGGGGAGAATGACGCATACAGGGCATGGGAGTCAGAGTCATAACGGCGCGGTTGGGCACCGCCGGTATCGGGTCCGAAAATGCGGTTTACATCCCAGATGTAGCTGTAGTCCACCTTCACCGGTCCGACGGGCAGTTCCAGGCGGAAGGAGTCGTAGGTCTGTTCATTCTGGCGCCAGCCCACCCCGCCGACAAAGCGCTGTCCGGCGTGGTTGATGCGCTGGCGGCCGGCGGTGCCAGTAAAGGCGTCGCCTGTGTATTTTAGGAAAGCTTGGTTGATATCGGTACCGTCCGGATCGGCGACAGTGGAGTACTGTGTTCCCTTGTGGTTTGAAGGCGTGCCGTATTGTTCGCTGCCGATCTGGCTGACATCATCGACTTCCAGCAGACCGGAAAAACCGTTGTAACTGGCTGAGCTCCAGGTCACCCTGGATTTCAGGGTGGAGGCTTTTGCATCTTCCTTGCTGTTATCTTCGTCCACATATTCATAGCGGTAGCGGAA
>NZ_JBFHQR010000035.1:0-18933 GCF_041592135.1 Porticoccus sp.
CCGCTGAAAGATTTTCTGGTGGAGAGCAATCGTCGTTTTCGGGAGATGGGTATCCTTCCCGACCTGGAACAAACGCGAAAGGCCAGGGTAGAGAAGTCACCGGAAGCACCGATAAGGCCGCCCGATTCGGTATCCCGCGCGAGTGAACCGGCGGCGGCCGCAGTGGGCGGTGGTCAGTGGTCAGCCAATACTGATCGCGGTGTGGGCTCTGGTCGTGAGAGTCCCACCCGCTATGGCCAGTTTATTTCCCAGTTGAAAACCCTGTTGCAATGGGAGTCCCGGGGGACTGCTCAGGATGAGAGCGGTGCCGCACCGGGCGAGCGCGTTGGCGCAGAGCAGTTGTCATCCGTGGTGGGGGACCTACAGCAGGACTGGGCCACAGCTGCGCATGACGAGCGCGAATCCGCCGGGGGCCTGCTGGAGCTGGTGGAGCAGCATCTGTCCCAGCAGGGTTGCAATCTGGGTGGTACGGAGCGGGGCGTGATCGACCTGCTCGACCGGCTCTTCGTCCGGGTCAATACCCAGACCATAGCCTCTGCGGAAATTGCCGAAGAACTGCGCAAACTGGAACTGCCGATTTTGCAGATTGCCCTGCGCGATGCCACCTTTTTTGACCGGGAAAAACATCCCGCACGACGGCTGCTGAATGAAATTGCCGAGGCGGCGATCGGCTATGTGGATGATGTCGGTCCGACCGATGATCCGGTGGCCAGGGCCATTTCCGGTGTCGTCGCTGAGCTGTGCAATGAATCCCGTCGGGATAACGTGGCGCTTACCCAGTTGTTGCTGAACTTCATTGACCTGGTGGAGAAGGAGCGGCGTCGGGTAGCGGTTCTCGAACAACGGCTGATGGAAGAAGTAACCGCTGCCGAGAAAATTAACCAGGCTCACCAGGCGGTGCTGAAGGTGTTGATGGAGCGGGTTCAGGGCAAGACGTTGCCGCGTTTTGTGATGAACTTTGCCGAGGATGCCTGGTGCAAGGTGCTGTTTCTGAACCATCTGCGATCGGGCTTTGACTCGCCGGAATGGCAGCAGAGTGTGCAATTGCTGGATCGACTGCTGGAGCTGGTGCGACTCGGCGATCGCCAGCAGACCGCGGTGAAGACGGTGCTGGACGCGATCCGCCAGAGTCTGCAGGCCATTGCCTTCGATGCCTATGATCTGGGGCGGCTGATGGGGGCCATGGAACAGTATTTTTCCGGAGAGGCTGTTGCCAGCAACCGGGTGGAGGATAGTGCGCTGTTGCACGGTATTTCGGCAAATCCCCTGGAAGAGGTCTACGTGCAGATATTGAGAACGGATATTCCCGGCAACCCGGGGGATCTGGATGACGACGATGATGACGATATCGAGGAGCAGTTTCTGCGCCGCGCCGACAGCCTGTCCCGTGGGGTCTGGGTGGAGCTGGCCGATGTGGAACCGGCCCGCAGGCGCTGCAAGGTGGCGGGGGTGATATTGCCGGCGGGCAAGTTTGTGTTTGTGAACCGCCAGGGCGCCAAGGTGGGCGAAAAGAATCGCAAGCGGGTTGCCCGGGAGCTCAAGGATGACAAGTTGCGGATGCTCGACAAGTCGCGCTTGTTTGATCAGGCCCTGCAGGGCGTGGTCGATGACATGTGTCAAAACCGCTCTCTGCACTAACCGTTTGTGCCGACCTGTCTGGTTTTCTCCCGGCTGCGCCGCCCCGGTGTCGATAGACAACCCCGCCGCGCTCTCCTAGTATTTTCATTGAATCGATGACGGCGGGGGCCCGTGCCATTAATTGTCTGATAATTGACCAACAGGGCTGGCTGGAGGGGGTGGCGCGGCGACCTTCTCCCAACCATAACCAGCGGCCCGCCCAGGCCGAGGTGTCATTGTTGGTGATCCACAATATCAGCCTGCCCCCCGGCCAGTTTGGCGGCACCAGCATCTGCGATTTTTTTACCAACTGCCTCGATGTGTCGGCACACCCCTATTTCCGGGAGATCGCGGATCTGCGGGTGTCCGCCCATCTGCTGATTGAGCGCGGTGGCGAGTTGGTGCAGTTTGTCTCGTTTGACGATCGGGCCTGGCACGCGGGACAGTCCTGTTTTGCCGGGGTCGAGAACTGCAATGATTTTTCCATCGGCATCGAACTGGAGGGTACGGATGACACGGCCTACACCGAGCAGCAGTACCAGACCCTGACCGACATTACCCGCTTGCTGATGGCGCGCTATCCGGCCATCAGCAAGCGGCATATTGTGGGCCACAGTGATATTGCCCCCGGCCGCAAAACCGACCCGGGCCAGGGGTTTGACTGGCCCCGCTACCTGAACACACTGGAGTGCTGATATGGAATTTATCGTGATCGTGATCGGCCTCCTGCTGATGCGGCAGTTGGGCTCCCTCGCCGCGGTGCAGCCCGACCGCTGGTTTCTGGGGCTGACGGGTAAACTGCGGAAGCTCTTCTCCGGTATTCCCCCGCTGGTCAAGTTTCTGGCGCTGGCTCTGCCGGTGCTGGTTCTTGCCGGGTGCCTCTGGCTGGTGACGGATCGCTGGTTGGGTATACCGCTCTTCCTGCTCAGCTTGCTGGTTTTTCTCTACAGCCTGGGGCGCGGTGACCTGGAGCGGGACGTGGCGGAATATCAGGAGGATCTGCGGCGCGGTGACGAGCAGGCGGCTTACCACGATATGGCCGCCTTCACTGAAAATCACCAGCAGGCGGAAGCGGAGAGCGCAGCGCAGGCCCACGAGGAGGCTGTCGGGATGATCGCCTATCGCTATTTCGAGCGCTATTTCGCGGTGATGTTCTGGTTCATTCTCGGCGGCGCGCCCGGCGCCCTGTTATACCGCTTGTCAGTGATCTACCACCGGCAGAGTCTGCGGGATAATCCCGATGCCGCTGTTCGCGATCGCTGGTTGTGGATTTTGGAGTGGTTGCCAGCCCGCCTGCTGGGTATCTCCCTGGCGGTGGTGGGCAACTTCCCCGCCTGCCTGGCTCGCTTCACGGCGTCATTGTTATCTTCCGCCGCAAGTGCCGAGGTGCTGGCCAGCTATGCGCTGGCGGCTTCCAAAACCAGTATCAAGGGTGAAGAGGCTGCTGTTGAGACGGATGATATCGAGGCGCTGTTTACCCGCACATTAATCTTTGCGGTATTTATGGTGGCGGTGCTGGTGGTATTGCTGTAACGGCTGGACTGAGTGCCGCGAAAGCGTATTTCTATCGATCACTAGTCATGCCAGCGAAACAGCAGGCCCGCCACTGCCAGGCACAAAATAGTCATTATTCCCAGCACCAGCAATTGTGGCGCCACGTCGATGAGTCCGGCCCCTTCAAGCATGACACCGCGGGCGGCCCTGACCAGGTGAGTCAGTGGCAGCAGCTGGGAGACCTCCCGCAGCCACTGCGGGGCGTCGTCGAGGGAAAACCACAATTCCGACAACAGCAACATCGGAAAACTGATCAGGTTGAGCAGCCCGTTGGCCAGTTCTTCGCTGGCGGTGCGCGCCGCCATCAACAGTGAAATGCTGATAATGGCCAGGTTGCCGATCACAGCGATCAGCAACAGCAACAGGTAACTGCCCGCCATCCTGAAATCGATAAACAGATTGCAGGCGGTGAACACAATGGCGGTTACCGAAAGCATGATACCCAGCCGCGACAGCGCCTGGGACAACAGAAATTCCCAGGCCCGCAAGGGCGTCGCCTGCAGGCGTTTCAACACGCCGTTTTTGCGGTAGCGGACGATGACGTAGCCGATGCCCCACAGGCCGCTGAACATCATGTTCATGGCCAGCACGCCGGGTATCACCCAGTCGATATAGCGAATTTTCTGGCCGTGCACTTCCTGTCGCAACCAGCGCTCATCTTCCCGATGGTCGCCCGCCAATAGCAGTCCTTCGAGGATGCGTCCCTTGGCCGACTCGGGATTGATCCAGTAGCGATGGGGTTCGCCGGCGGTGAGCAGGATGTCCAGCTGATGAAATTGCACCCGCCGCAGGGCGCTGTCGGCGTCCCGATATTGAATCAGGTCGATGGCGGGTTCGTCGGCAAACGGCAAATTGGTGAGGTCTTGCGGTTGTCCCGCCACCAGCAGCCCCGCCTTGAACAGGTGTTCGTTGCCTGAGGAGAAGGCGATGGCCAGTACAATCACAATAAAAGGGGTGGCGATAAACGACCAGAACAGGGAGCCTTTGTCCCGGTAATATTCCCGGTTTCGCGCCATCCACAGGGACAGTATGCGCTGCATTGCTTCAGCTCCTCAGGTGGTGGCCGGTGAGTTTCAGGAACAGGTCGTCCAGCGAGGGATTTCTGACCCGCAGTGAGCGCAGGTTGATATCCAGCGCCACCAGCTGGGAGAGGGTTTTCTCCACGGAGGTGGCGGCGATGGCGATGCAGTCCTCCCGCTGCTCCACGGCGAAGGGCAGGTCCTCCAGCGGACAATTGACATCGCCGCGGTCGATGCACACATAGCTGGAATCGAAATGCTGGCGCAACAGGCTTTGCGGTGACCCCTCGGCGATAATGTGCCCCTTGTCCATGATCACCAGCTGGTCGCACAATAACTCGGCCTCCTCCATGTAGTGGGTGGTGAGCAGAACCGTTTTGCCCCGCGCCTTGATGTTGCTGATCAGCGACCAGAAGTGGCGGCGGGACTGCGGGTCGAGACCGGTGGTGGGCTCATCCAGAAAGAGAATTTCAGGGTCGTTGATCAGCGCCACCGCCAGCAGCAGCCGCTGCCGCTGGCCACCGGACAGTCGGGTGGCGTAGGTGTCGAGAAAATCGTCCAGCTGGCACAGGGTCGCCAGTTGCTCCACGGCCAGTCGGCGGGGGTAGAAGTTGCCGAACAGTTCAAGCACTTCCCGGGCGGTCAGGTAATCCATCAGCGAGGTCGACTGGAACTGGATGCCGGTCCGTTCCAGAAAGCTTTTGTCCCGCAGTTTGCCCTTGTAAAAGATCTCCCCGGCGCTGGGTGTGGTGATGCCCTCAATCATTTCGATCGTGGTGGTCTTCCCGGCACCGTTCGGACCGAGCAACCCAAAGCAGGCTCCCTGGGGGATGGCAAATGACACCCCGTCCACCGCTTTCAGGTGGTGAAAGGTTTTGCTGAGATTGCGTATTTCCAGGATGGTGGTCATGGGTGGGGCCTGTTCACACTAATTGAATGGCCGGCGTTTTTTTAGCCGCAACCCGAAGGGCTGGTTCCAGTTTTCTGCCCACCAGTGTTGTCACTCGCCCATTTAGCGTCACGAAACATCGCTCCTTTCGTCTAACTGGAAGCAAAAATAGCCTCCGGCAGTGGTAGTCAAATTTTACTGTGAACCGGCCCTGGTGTGAGCCGGGCCTAGTGTATAGCATCTGCGGAATTATCTGTTAGGGTATGCCCCTGTCTGGAGTAGGTTATATGGCGGTACAACAAGGGGTGGTGAGCTGGGGTGAAGCGCTGCGGGTCTACAGCCGGCCACAGGTGGTCGCCATGCTGTTTTTGGGATTCGCCGCCGGCTTGTCACTGCTGCTGGTGTTCTCCACCCTGACCGCCTGGCTGCGGGATGTGGAGATCAGCCGCAGCACCATCGGCTTTTTCGGCTGGGTGGGTATTACCTACTCCGTCAAGGTCATCTGGGCGCCGGTGGTGGATCGCCTGCAACTGCCGCTGTTGACCCGCGCCCTGGGGCAGCGCCGCAGCTGGATGCTGGTCGGGCAGATCGGTGTGATGGTTGGCCTGGTGGCGATGGTGCTGTCCGACCCGACGCTGTCGCTGACCAGTATGGCCCTCTGTGCCATGCTGGTGGCGTTTTCCGCCTCGACCCAGGACATTGCCATCGATGCGTTTCGCATCGAATCGGCGGTGGACGAATTTCAGGGGGCCATGTCCGCCAGCTATATCTTCGGCTACCGCCTGGCGATGCTGGTGGCCGGTGCCGGGGCGCTGTATATCGCCGACTGGTCCGGCTGGGATGCCGCCTATCTGGTCATGGCCCTGTTGATGCTGGTGGGGGTGGTGACGGTGTTGCTGGTGTCCGAGCCGGAACACGTTGCTCCGGCAAACACCGAGGTGATGGAGCAAGCACTGAAACATCGTCTGCATGCGGATCAGCCAGGCCGCTGGCATCGGCTGGAGGCCTGGTTTGTCGGGGCGGTGGTGGCGCCCTTCGTGGAGTTCTTTCGACGCAACGGTTCCTGGGCGCTGTTGATACTGGCTTTTATCGGCCTGTACCGTCTCAGTGATATCACCATGGGGATTATGGCGAACCCGTTCTATCTGGACCTGGGGTTCAGTAAAACGGACATCGCCAATGTCGGCAAGCTGTTCGGTTTCTTCATGACCCTGGCCGGTTCATTTCTCGGCGGGCTGCTGGTGGTGCGCTACGGCATCTTCCGGCCCTTGCTGGCCGGCGCCATCATGGTGTCACTGACCAACCTGCTGTTTGTGCAACTGGCTGGTGTGGGGCCGGACCTGGTGTGGCTGGCGGTGGCGATCAGTGGCGATAACCTGAGTGGCGGGTTTGCCAACGCCGCTTTCGTGGCGTATCTGTCGAGTATGACCAACCGGGCCTATACCGCGACCCAGTACGCGCTGTTCAGCTCGCTGATGACATTGCCGGGGAAATTTTTTAGTGGTTTTTCCGGGGTGATCGTCGATGCCAGCAGCTACCAGACATTTTTTGCCTATGCGGCGTTGATGGGGTTGCCGGCGGTTTTCCTGTCCTGGTTGCTGTGGCGCCATTCCACCGGTCAGTCGTGCCAGCCGAATACGCTCAGGTCCACCTTGCCCTGAGCCACCGGGATGCCTTCCATTTCCAGCAACTGTTTTTGTCGTCGGTAGGCGGGACTCTCGGGGGGGAAGGCGATCTGGCCGTTGGCCCGCAAAACGCGGTGCCAGGGCAGTGTAGTGTCGTCCGGCAAGTGGCTGAGAACCCGGCCGATCAGGCGGGCGCCGCGGGGTAGCCGGGCATAACTGGCCAGCTGACCGTAGCTGGTGACATAGCCTTTCGGGATGGCACTGAGAACGCTGTATATCAGGACTTCCACTTCGCTTTTCATGGTTCTTTGCCTTTTCCCTGAAGCGTTCATCATAGTGAGGATACACTTGTTTCGTCCAGCGACAGCTTGAATAAACGGCAGGCGCCCCCATCATGTTGTCATGACCCGGGAGATCCTTGCTTGAGATATTTGTTCTTGCTCTTTATCGTCATGCCCATTGTTGAAATGTGGCTGTTGATTACGGTGGGGCAACAGATTGGCGCGCTGCCCACCATCGGCCTGGTGCTGCTGACAGCGGTGGTGGGGCTGTCGCTGTTGCGTCAGCAGGGCTTTGCCACCCTGTTCCGGGCGCGCAGTAAACTCGATGCCGGAGAACTGCCGGCCATGGAGGTGGCGGAGGGGTTGATTCTGGCGGTCTGTGGCGCGCTGTTATTAACCCCCGGTTTCGTCACGGATATGCTAGGCTTCGCGGGGCTTGTTCCGCTGCTGCGGCGGCGTCTGGTTTCCCGGCTGGCGGCGAAGATGGATGTGGTGAACTACGCTGAATACCATGTTGGTCAGCCTCCGCGCCAGAGTCCGGATGGTGAAAAGGGGCAGGTGGTGGACGGCGAGTGCTGGCGGGATAATGACGATCAGCGATTGCCCAAATAATAATCTGTGCCGACAGCAAATTTTTTTGGTCCGACCCCTTGAAATACATTGGGAAGCCTCCACATAAGGCTCAGCTCGGTACATCCGAACAATTTAAATAGGTAGACCATACTAGTTGGAGAAATGACAATGAAAATTCGTCCCTTACACGATCGTGTCGTGGTTCGTCGCAAGGAAGAGGAAGAGAAGACCGCTGGCGGTATTCTGCTGCCCGGGTCAGCCAAGGAAAAACCGAATCAGGGAGAAGTGGTTGCCGTCGGTATCGGCCGTGTGCTGGATAACGGCGAAGTGCGTCCGGTGGACGTCAAAGTGGGTGATGTCGTGGTGTTCGGCAAATATGCCGGCAGCGATACCATCGAGGTGGATGGCCAGGAACTGGTTATTCTCAGCGAAGGCGACATTAAAGCCGTTATCGACGGCTGAGAGCCCGAATAACAGAGTCAGTCCCGTCAACGAATTGTTTAAGGAAGGTAAGTCATGTCAGCAAAAGACGTAATGTTTGGTGATAGCGCCCGCAAACCGATGCTGGAAGGCGTTAATATTCTGGCCGATGCTGTAAAAATTACCCTCGGCCCGAAAGGTCGCAACGTGGTTCTGGATAAATCCTTTGGCGCGCCAACTGTGACCAAAGACGGTGTATCCGTTGCCAAGGAAATTGAACTGAAGGACAAGTTCCAGAATATGGGCGCGCAAATGGTCAAGGAAGTGGCCTCCAAGGCTTCCGACGAGGCCGGTGATGGCACCACCACCGCGACCGTGTTGGCCCAGTCGATTGTCAACGAAGGGTTGAAATCTGTCGCGGCGGGCATGAACCCGATGGACCTGAAGCGCGGTATTGATAAAGCTGTGACGGCGGCAGTGGCCGAAATCGCCAAACTCGCCAAGCCCTGCACAAACAGTAAAGAAATTGCTCAAGTTGGCACCATTTCCGCCAACAGTGATGTCCACGTGGGTGATATCATCGCCGAAGCCATGGACAAAGTGGGCAAGGAAGGTGTCATCACCGTTGAAGAGGGCTCCGGCCTGGAAAATGAACTGGATATCGTCGAAGGTATGCAGTTTGATCGCGGTTACCTGTCCCCCTACTTCATCAACAATCAGGAGAGCATGAGCGTCGAGCACGAGTCCCCGTTCATCCTCCTCTACGATAAGAAAATCTCCAACATCCGCGAGCTGTTGCCGCTGCTGGAAAGCGTGGCCAAGTCCGGCAAGCCGCTGGTGATCGTCGCCGAGGACGTGGAAGGCGAAGCGCTGGCGACCCTGGTGGTCAACAACCTGCGCGGCATCGTCAAGGTCGCCGCCTGTAAGGCCCCCGGTTTTGGCGATCGCCGCAAGGCAATGCTGGAAGATATCGCGGTGCTGACCGGTGGTACCGTGATTTCCGAGGAAGTGGGCATGGACCTCGAGTCCGCCACCCTGGACCACCTGGGTACGGCCAAGCGCGTGACCCTTTCCAAAGAGAACACCATTATCGTTGACGGCGCTGGCGACCACAGTGCGATCCAGTCCCGCGTCAACCAGATTCGCGCCCAGATCGAAGAGACTTCCTCTGACTACGACCGTGAGAAACTGCAAGAGCGCGTAGCCAAACTGGCTGGCGGTGTTGCCGTGATCAAGGTCGGCGCGGCTACTGAAGTGGAAATGAAAGAGAAGAAAGCCCGTGTGGAAGATGCCTTGCACGCCACCCGCGCTGCGGTTGAAGAAGGTGTCGTCCCCGGTGGCGGTGTCGCCCTGATCCGCGCACTGCAGGCCATCGAAGGTCTGACCGGTGACAACGACGACCAGACAGTTGGTATTAACCTGGCGCGCCGCGCCATGGAAGCCCCGCTGCGCCAGATCGTCACCAACGCGGGTGAAGAAGGCTCTGTGGTTGTCGACAAGGTCAAGGCCGGCGAGGGCAACTTCGGCTACAACGCCGGAACCAGCGTCTACGGTGACATGATCGCCATGGGTATCCTCGACCCGGCCAAGGTGACGCGCACCGCATTGCAGGCGGCGGGTTCCATTGCCGGTTTGATGATCACCACCGAAGCGATGGTGGCGGATTCACCGTCAGATAACGCAGGTGATATGGGCGGTATGGGCGGCATGGGTGGCATGGGCGGTATGGGCGGTATGATGTAACGGCTGTCCACCGCTGTGTGTACCCTGAAAAGCCCCGCCAAGCGGGGCTTTTTATTTGCCGGAACTTTATGACAAAATTGCCTGTAAGGAAGAACCTCCTATAACCCTTTGTTCCCTAGGGTTGTAGCGGGTTGTTGCTGAAAGGGGAATCGCTGGCGAAGATGGCAGCGGATATAACAACTAGAACGTCACAAAACCCAACAAACTAGCATCTAGCTGCTAAGGAGATACATATGTCACTTGAATTTATCAACTTCCTGGCCCGGTGGGGCCACCTGCTGTTCGGTATTACCTGGATCGGTATGCTCTACTATTTCAACTTCGTGCAGGGTGGCTACTTCAAACAGGCCACCCCTGAAGCGTTGGCTGATGCGAAGGCCAAACTGGCACCCAGTGCCCTCTGGTGGTTCCGCTGGGGCGCCATGTTCACCTTCATCACCGGTGTTATCCTGCTGGCGGGTGTCGGCAAGCAGCACGTTATGAACGAATTCATCGAAGTCGGCGCCCTGTTGGGTACCCTGATGTTTTTGAATGTCTGGCTGGTGATCTGGCCGGCCCAACAGGTTGCCCTGGGTATGAAAGAGGGCAATGGCCCCGCCGCCGGTGCCAAGGCACTGCTGGCGTCGCGCACCAATACACTGTTCTCCGCGCCGATGGCCTATTTCATGCTGGCCTCTCCGCACCTGGGTTACAGCGCCGACCACCTGACATCCGCCAATGGCGGTGGTGCCGGTCTGTATCTGGCCGTTGCCATTGTCTTGGTTCTCGAAGCCAACGCGCTGTTCGGTAAACAGGGTCCGATGACCACAGTGCGCGGTGTGATTGTTTCCAGCCTGGTCCTGACCGCTGTGCTGGTCGGTTCGCTCTACCTGCTGTAAATCCCTTTCGGGAAAAACCGGCCTTATGGCCGGTTTTTTTATGTATGGCGTATAATGCCAGCCTCACATATCCGTGCTGTTATCCCAACCACCTTTTGACGAGAGGCCTGCTCAAGGTTTGATTGATTATGAGTGACAGGGACTTTAACCGTTTTGACCCCATCGTACCGACCAGTGATGACCGCATTGGTCGCGGGGAGGGGCGGGAGCGCGGCCCGGACAATGTCCGGCCCAAGCGTGAAAAGCCTCCCGCCAAACCGCGTTCGTCCGGCGGCGCAGGGACATTCTGGAAATTTTTGCTGCTGGTGTTGCTGGTGGGACTCGGTGGACTGGGTTACTTCGTGGTCGAGCAAACCCGGCATTTTGAGGCGTTGCAAACCCGTTTCAATGATCTGGAAGCCAAGATCGTGTCCACCGATGAATCGTTGAATCAGTCGGGTGCGGCGCTGTCCATCAAGCTCAAGGATCATCAAAAGAGCATTGATGAGCAGTGGTCAGAGATCAAGAAATTATGGGGCGTGGCCTACGACAAGAATCGCAAGACCATTGAAGAACAGGGCAAGTCCCTGGCTGGCCAGGATAAGGTGATCAAGGAATTGCAGACTTCGATGTCGGCGCGCAAAAAAGAGATCGCGGCGCTCGACAGCAAGGTGGGCAATGCCAGCAAGTCAGTGGAAACCGCCGCCAGCGCGGCGCTGGCGGCCAAGCTGGAAGTGAATGATATGGTCAGCCAGGTACAGGACATGGCCGATCGACTCAATCGCGTGGAAAAAAGCCTCAAGGATTCCCAGCAGAATATAAATGGCCGCATCGCGGTAAACGAAGAGGCCATCAGGGCGATTGATGCCTACCGCCTGCAAATCAATCGCGACCTGCAATTGATCAAGCAGCAGCTGGGTGGGCCGCCCGGTTAATCCCTGAGTGATAGCGTGTCTGTGTAATTAAAGTGTTGTGAGAGTGTGAAATGACTGTAATTCGACAAAATGACCTGATTGAAAGCGTTGCCGATGCGCTGCAATTTATTTCCTATTTCCACCCGGTGGATTTTATCCAAGCGGTCAACGAGGCCTATGAGCGGGAAGAATCCCAGGCCGCCAAGGACGCCATGGCGCAGATTCTGATCAACTCGCGCATGTGCGCCATGGGGCACCGCCCGATCTGTCAGGACACCGGCATCGTCAACGTGTTCGTCAAAGTCGGCATGAACGTGCAGTGGGAAGGTGACATGAGCGTCACCGATATGATCAATGAGGGCGTGCGCCGCGCCTACACCCACCCCGACAACGTGCTGCGCGCCTCCGTGCTGGCGGACCCGGACGGTGCCCGCAAGAATACCGGAGACAATACCCCGGCGGTGATCAACTACGAAATCGTGCCCGGCGATACCGTGGAGATTGATGTGGCCGCCAAGGGCGGCGGCTCCGAAGCCAAGTCAAAATTCGCCATGCTCAACCCGTCTGACTCCGTGGTGGAGTGGGTGCTGGAGCAGGTGCCGAAAATGGGTGCCGGTTGGTGTCCGCCGGGCATGCTCGGTATCGGTATCGGCGGCACAGCCGAAAAAGCCATGCTGCTGGCCAAGGAATCGCTGATGGAGCCCATCGACATTCACGAACTGCAGGCCCGCGGTGCGTCCAACCGCGCCGAAGAGCTGCGCCTGGAGCTGTTTGACAAGGTGAATGCACTGGGTATCGGCGCCCAGGGCCTCGGCGGTTTGACCACCGTACTGGATATCAAGGTAAAGGACTTCCCCGCCCACGCGGCCAACAAGGCGGTGGCGATGATTCCGAACTGTGCCGCCACCCGCCATACCCATTTCAAACTGGACGGCAGTGGCCCGGCCAAACAGGTGCCGCCGAGCATCGAGGACTGGCCGGAAATTGCCTGGGAAGTGGGCGACAGCGTGCGCCGGGTCAACCTGGACACGGTGACCAGCGAGGACATCAAGGACTGGAAGACCGGTGAAACCCTGCTGTTGTCCGGCAAGATGCTCACCGGTCGCGACGCCGCCCACAAGCGCATGGTGGATATGCTGGCCAAGGGTGAAAAACTGCCGGTGGATCTGACCGGTCGCTTTATTTACTACGTTGGGCCGGTTGATCCGGTGCGCGAAGAGGTGGTCGGTCCCGCCGGCCCCACCACCGCCACCCGCATGGACAAATTTACCCGCACCATGCTCGAACAAACCGGCCTGATCGGCATGATCGGCAAGGCTGAGCGAGGTCCCACCGCAATTGAGGCCATTCGCGACAACCAGGCTGTGTACCTGATGGCGGTGGGCGGTTCGGCCTACCTGGTTTCCAAGGCGATCACCAGCGCCAAAATAGTGGCTTTTGAAGACCTGGGCATGGAGGCGATCTACGAGTTCGAGATCGTCGATATGCCGGTCACTGTGGCGGTGGATACCAGGGGTGAATCGGTGCACCAGACCGGACCGAAAGTCTGGCAGGCGAAGATTGAGGAGCGCAAGCTCGCCATCTGAGCCCTTTCCCCTGGAATGACCAAGGCCGGGGCAAACAGCCCCGGCTTTTTTTTGAACTAGACTTATGGGTTATGCCAAAAGGATAAGTTGGCTCTCCTTTGTCGAGACTACTTGAAGAATGGAAGCCACTTTTTTGAAAAGACGACCTTTATTTTATTAAAAAGTTCTTCCGGATGAGGAAAAAATAAAGCGGGTGTATTATCATTACAGCCACTGTTTTTACTGTGCAGGCAAGGTTGCCTGTTTTTAAATTGAAATTAAGGAATGGGGAAGTTTATGAAAAAGCTTGCTGCTGTTATTGGTGTATCCGTGCTGGCCATGTCGGCGTCAGTGTTCGCTCAGGAAGGTTTGTATCTCGGCCCATCGCTGGGTTATTACTACCTGGATAGCGAGCGCGTTGTCAGTGGACATGATGAGGCGGGTGTTCTGGGCTTGAACGTCGGTTACCGTTTTTTCAATGACTGGGCACTGGAAGCCAGTTATGGCCACGATGTGGCCGGTGATGACCTGGAAGTGGCGCAAATCAATGCCTACTTCTGGTTGGGTGAGGACAACGGCGGTTGGCGCCCTTACGTCGTTTCCGGTGTTAGCTACTATGACCGCGATGGCGAAAATAATTTGCAGAAAGACGAAGAGTACACTTGGCAGGTGCAGGCAGGTCTGGGCCTTTCCAAGATGTTGACTGACCAGTTAGAGTTCCGCGGTGATGCTCGTTTGGCTCACAAGGTACGTGAAGGTCACGGCGGTATCAATGACGGTTCGGTGAATTTCGCCTTGAACTATTACTTCAATGAGCCGGCAGCCCCCGTTGTGGAACAGCCGGTGGCGCCTCGTGAGCCTGAAATGCCTGCCCCGCCGCCGGAAACCCGTTCCATTACCGTGCGCCTGAACGTCGAGTTTGAATTCGACAAGGCCGTTGTCCGCGCCATCTACGGCGATGAACTGCAAGCCGTTGCCAATGCCATGAAAGTTCACGATGACATTACCCTGGTGCTCGAAGGCCACACCGACTCCAAAGGTTCCGACAGCTATAACCAGGACCTGTCCGCCCGTCGCGCTGCAGCGGTTAAAGCCAGAATCGTTGAAGAGTACGGTATTGACCCGAGCCGCATCAGCACCGAAGGTTACGGTGAAAGCCGTCCGATCGCGGACAACAACACTGACGAAGGTCGCGCTCGCAACCGCCGCGTAGTGGGCGAGATGAGCTACACTGAAGTGGCAGAGTAATCTGACCGGATTGTGCAAACTTGCACAACATCAAAACGGCGTCCTTGGGCGCCGTTTTTTTTGTTGAACGATCCACGGGAACGGGAGCTGGGAGCAGGTGAATACCCTTTATTGGCACGACTACGAATCCTTTGGCACGGATCCCTCCCGGGATTGCCCCTCGCAGTTTGCCGGAGTGCGCACCGACGAAAACCTCAATGTCATCGGCGCTCCGCTCTCCCTGTACTGCCAGCCGCCAACCGACCGTTTGCCCTCGCCCATGGCGTGCCTTGTCACGGGGATTACCCCGCAAAAGGCCCGGGAGCAGGGCGTGTTGGAGCCGGCTTTTATCGAACAGATTCACCGGGAGCTGTCCCGGCCCGGTACCTGTGGGGTGGGTTACAACAGCATCCGCTTTGACGACGAGGTCACCCGCTACGCACTCTACCGCAATTTCTACGATCCCTATGAGCGGGAGTGGAAGCACGGCAATTCCCGCTGGGACATCATCGATATGGTCAGGCTGGCCAGGGCATTGCGGCCGGACGGCATCGAGTGGCCCAATTACGAGGACGGTTCCCCCTGTTTCAAGCTGGAACAGCTGACCCTGGCCAACGGCCTCGTTCACGAGTCGGCTCACGATGCCCTGTCGGATGTGATGGCGACCATCGCCATGGCCCGCCTGGTGCGGGAGAAACAGCCGAAACTGTACCAGTACATTTATGAACATCGTTTGAAACACAAGGTGGCGGGCTTGATCGATCTGCAGCGGCAAACGCCTTTTCTGCATGTGTCCGGCAAATTGCCCCGGGACAATGGCTATACCGCCCTGATGTTGCCTCTGGCCAAGCACCCATCAAACAGCAATGCCATTATCTGTTTTAACCTGTTGGGTGACGCCGGCGCCCTGCTCGACCTCGCCCCGGAGCAGATACGCGAGCGGCTGTTCACCCGGGCGGAGGACCTGCCCGAGGGGATCGAGCGGTTGCCGCTGAAAAATGTGCAGATCAACCGCTGTCCGGTGGTGGCCACCGCCAAATTGCTGGACGCGCCAGCCGCTGAACGGCTCGGTATCGACCTGCAGCGTTGCGAGCGCAACCGCCAGTTGTTGCTGGGGCACGATCTCTCGGCCAAGCTGGCCCAGGTCTTTGCCGGACAGATGTTCGAGAAAACAGATGATGTGGAGCGCCGTCTCTACGATGGCTTTCTCGGCGATGGCGACCGGCTGTTGCTGTCCGAGGTGCGGGCTGCCAGCCCGGCTGAACTGGCGGCGGACAGCTTTCACTTCCGCGATGAGCGCTATCAGCAGCTGCTGTTGCTCTACCGGGCCAGGAATTATCCGCAAACCCTGAGCGAGGAGGAGCTGCACCTGTGGGAAGAGCGGCGCTTTCACCGCCTCACCAGTCCGGCCAGCGGTTACCTCTGCCTGGAGGCCTACCACGCCGAGATCGACCAGTTGCTGGGCAAGGCCGATGTCAGCGAGCGGGATCGCGCACTGCTCCATGCGCTGCAGGAATGGGGCGACCAGATTTTATAGTGGCGGGGCCGCTGGTTCGCATTCGGCAAACTCGCTAAAATGCAGCGCTTGGTTGGCCATCCGTGGGGGCATTGTGGAATTCAAGGGCAGCAGTATTCTTTCCATCAGTCAGTTTGAGCGCGGAGACATCGACCGTATTTTCCGGGTTGCCGACGGCATGGAGCCCTATGCCCAGCGCCGCAAGGTCACCCGCGTGCTGGAAGGTGCCATTCTCGGCAACATGTTCTTCGAGGCCAGTACCCGCACCCGTATCAGCTTTGGCAGCGCCTTCAACCTGCTCGGCGGCGAGGTGCGTGAAACCGTTGGGTTTGAGGCCTCCGCGCTGGCCAAGGGCGAATCCCTGCAGGATACCGCCAGGGTGCTGTCCGGCTTCAGCGATATCATCTGTATGCGCCATCCCCAGTCCGGTTCAGTGGCCGACTTCGCCAGTGCCAGCCGGGTGCCGGTGATCAACGGTGGCGACGGCAGTAATGAACACCCCAGCCAGGCGCTGCTGGATCTCTACACCATCGAGAAGGAACTGAAGGGCCACGGCCGCCAGCTCGACGGCCTGCGCATTGCCATGATCGGTGACCTGAAACACGGCCGCACGGTGCACTCCCTGTGCAAGCTGTTGATGCTGTTCAAGCAGGTGTCCGTACAACTGGTGTCCCCGCTGGAACTGGCCATGCCCAGGGAACTGGTGGAGGATATGTGCGCCGCCGGTGTCCGCGTGGAAGAGTCCGAGCGCCTCGAATCCAGTATTTCCCACGTGGACATTGTCTATTCCACCCGGATTCAGGAAGAGCGCTTTTCCAGCAAGGACGAGGCGGACTTGTACCGCGGCCGCTTCCGCCTCAATCAGGCCATTTACACCTCCCATTGCGAACCCAATACGGTGATCATGCACCCACTGCCGCGGGATTCCCGGGCCGAGGCCAATGAGCTCGACAGCGATCTGGACAGCAATCCGAATCTGGCCATTTTCCGCCAGACCGACAACGGCCTGCTGGTGCGCATGGCGCTGTTTGCCATGATTCTCGATGTCACCCGGTCGATTGAGAAATATGCCACGGAAGTGCGCTGGTACAATCCCCGTCAGCCGGCGTAACACTGAACCGCCTTGCGGTTGCCTGTCCATAACAACAAGAGTTAGTCATACGACCACTATGAGTGAATTTGACGATATCCGTCCCTACTACGATGCCGAAGTCCCGGGCGTACTCGACCGCCTGGCCGCCAGTCGCGAGTTTATTGATACCCTGATGTCCATCAAGTACCCCTTGATGGGGCACCTTGCTCCCTGGCTGATGCGCCCGCTGATTGCCCGGGTATTGCGTCAGACCTTTGCGAAAATCCACTGTGTGCGGGATTTTCAGGAAGCGGTCGGTGTCAGCATGGGCAACCTGCTGCAGAAAATCGACTGCAACCTGACGGTCTCCGGCCTGGACAAGCTGGATCCCGACAGCGCCTATCTGTTTATGAGCAACCATCGCGATATCGCCATGGACCCGGCCTTTGTCAATTTCGTGCTCTACCGCAATGGTTGCGATACGGTGCGCATCGCCATCGGCGACAACCTGCTGACCAAGGACTTTGCCGCGGACCTGATACGCATCAACAAGAGCTTTATCGTCAAGCGCTCGGTAGAGGGGCGCCGGGATAAGCTCGCCGCGCTGCTGCAACTGTCGCGCTACATCCGGTTTTCCCTGCTGCAAGAACAGGCCCCGGTGTGGATTGCCCAGCGCGAGGGGCGCGCCAAGGACGGGATCGACAAAACGGAAAAAGCCCTGCTGAAAATGTTGTCCCTGAGCAAAGCCAGGGAGCAAACCTTTGCCGAGGCCATCCGTGAGTTGAAGGTGGTGCCGGTGGCCATCTCCTACGAACTGGACCCCCTCGACGCGGCCAAGGGCCGGGAGCTGCACGCCAAGCAGACGGCCGGAGCCTATCAAAAAGAGGAACACGAGGACTTGCTGAGCATCTACCAGGGAATTGTCGGGCGCAAGGGCGCGGTTCACGTGGCATTTGGCGAGCCCCTGGAGCAGGGTATTGAGACCCCCGAGGAGATGGCTGAGAACGTGGACCGGCAGATCATCGGCAACTACCGCCTGCACCCCACCAACATCATCGCCTTCCAGAAGCTCGAGGGCGATCAGCCGCAGCTGGCGAGCTGGAAAGCGCAGATGCAGTGTGACTGGCAGAAAAAGACCCGGGCCTTTGAGGCGCGCATCAACGCCATGCCCGAGGCCCATCGCAGTATCGTCCTCAATATGTACGCCAACCCGGTGCGCAGCAAGCTCAGACTGGGTCTCGGCTGACGGTGCTGGAAGCCGAGCTGAGAGATCAGATTCAGCAGGGCTACCGGACCTTTCTGGAAGCCAATGGGCTGCGCCCGCGGTTGGGGCAAAGGCAGATGATTGCCGCCATCGCCAACTGCCTGGCGGCCATTGAAAGCGATGCCGAAGGCCGGCGACTGGCGGGCAACCCCATCGCCGTGGTGGAAGCCGGCACCGGCACCGGCAAGACCCTCTCCTATCTGTTGGCGGCGCTGCCCATCGCCCGGGCCCGGGGCAAGCGGGTGGTGATTGCCACCGGCACCGTGGCGCTGCAAGAGCAGTTGGTTAACCGCGACATTCCGAATTTGCTGGCGAGCACCGGCTGGGATTATCGCATTGCCCTGGCCAAGGGTCGCGGCCGCTATCTGTGCCCGGTGCGTTTGGAGCAGTGCCTGGATAGCGCAACGGCCAGGGACAGCGGCCTGTTCCTGTTCGAGGATGAAGTCAGCTTTAACCCCACCGCCAATCTCATCGCCAGTTACCGGGCCATGGACCAGGCGCTGCAGGCCGGAAGCTGGCCAGGAGACCGGGACAGCTGGTCCGAATCCCTGGAGGACCACGACTGGCGCCCGCTGACAGTGGATCGCCGCCAGTGCACCGGGCGGCGCTGCCGCTTGATTCGGCAGTGCTGTTTTTTCAATGCCCGCGACGAATTGGATGAGGCGGAGTGCATTGTCGCCAACCAGGATCTGGTGATGGCCGATCTTGAGGAGCGCAAGCAGGTCGGGATCAGCCGGTACGGCACCGCGCTCCAGGTCGGTAACGGGCGCGACATGTTGAAGGACGCATACGACGAG
>NZ_JBFHQR010000036.1:0-18014 GCF_041592135.1 Porticoccus sp.
CTGAAAAGCCTGGGCGATCAGCGAGGAGCAGATCGCCCGGGTGGGGTCACCGCTGCCCAACGCCAGCATACGGCGACGCCAGCGGTTCGGTATCGGCGGCGCCGGCAGCAGGTAGCGAATCAGGTCTAGTATGTTCTTCAGGTCGTAGCGGTGGCCGACCCGCTCCGTGGCGTAGCGAATCAGCTCATCGAGTTCGTCCCGGTGGAGTTTCACGGGCCGGCAGATACGGGTGTGCAGGTGGGCAAAATGGCTGAGCGGTACCAGTCTGACACCCTCCTGGACATCCGCCTCCACCAGCATCCCCGGTTGCCCCTGGCAGCTGCCCACATAGAGCGCCGCGTGGGACCAGGTGGACTGGGTCAGGTACTTGATCGCCAAACTGAAGCGGCTCACCCCCTCCACCAGCAACACGTCACCAGGCCGAATGGCCGCCGCCAACTGATCCGGGCGACTGGGTACGGTACTCAGGTACCGGGGTTCCGCCAGCTTGCGCGCCAGCCAACTGCCAATGCGTTCGAGTATCATCTGGGATTCGCTGCGGTTCGCAATCAGTGCTCGCCCAGATCGATGGAACCCGCTTCCACCACGGTGATGGGCAGACGCCACCAACCCAGGCTAATCCTGGCCTCCAGTTCAAAATCTACCGACTGACTGCGGCTTTCCATAAAGGCGCCGATGATTTTCAGGCCGCTGATCAGGTTGGCCGACGCCGGCACCTTGATGGTGGACTGGCCGTAGGGAGGAATGGGATTCAAGCCGCCGCACACCCCGCTGATCAGTTTCTCACCCTGCAGCTTCAGGTTGTAGGACATGCCGGAGACTTTCAATTCGGAACTGGTGGGATTGAGCACCAGCAGGGTGATGACAAAGTACTGCTCCAGTCCCTCGCGGGAGCCGGGCTGGACATTCACCAGGTGGACTTCCGGTTTCTGTCCGGGGGCCAGCAGGGCGCAACCGGACAGCGTCACCAGTGCTACCAACAACCACAGCGCATGCATCACCTTCATCCAGGCATCCTCTTCAATCGTTATTATCCGGCTCAAAAAACAGCCAGGTGACCTGGGGAAAAGCCTTTCGCATCGCCGCTTCGACCCGGTTAATCGCTTCAACCAACGCCGTATCCGTACCCTGTGGCGCCATCCGTGCCTTGACCGCCACCATCACATCCTCACCCATTTGCAGGGTGACCAGGTTAAAGACAACATCCACCTCTGGATGTTGCCGCAAAAAGTCCGCCATGGCCTGTTTTACCATCGGCTCGACACCCTGCCCCACCAACAGCGCCTTCACCTCGGCACCGACCAGGATGGCGACGAGAATCAACAACCCCCCAATGGCCATGCTGCCCAGAGCATCATAGACCGGGTTGCCGGTCACCATTGTCACCAGCACCGCCAACAGTGCAACGCACAGCCCCAGCAATGCCGCCAGGTCTTCGCCAAACACCACCAGCAGCTCACTGTGGCGGGTTTCCCGAAACCAGCGCCACAGACTTCTACCCTGGCGCACCTTGTTGATTTCCCGCAGGCAACCGGCCAGTGACAACCCCTCCGCCACCACGGCAAACGCCAGCACGGCGATCGCCACCCAGGGGGCATTGAGCGGCTGTGGATCGTGCAACTTGTGCCAGCCCTCGTAGAGGGAAAACACCCCGCCCACCGAAAACAACAACAGGGCCACAATAAACGACCAGAAATAAATTTCCTTGCCGTAACCGAGGGGGTAGTCGGGCGTGGGCGGGCGTTTGGCACGGCGCAGCCCCAACAGCAGCAACAACTGATTGCCGGTATCGGCCAGGGAGTGGATCGCCTCCGCCAGCATGGCGCCGGAAAGGGTATAGGCCGCGGCGGCCCCCTTGGCCAGGGCGATCGCGCTATTGGCTATGAGTGCGTAGACAACAGATTTGCTAGAATCGGCGCCGCCGGACAAAAGGCACCCCCGTGCCATTGAATTTTTTTCAAGAACCCGCATCTTATAGGGTGCCAATCGGCGACACCATAGCGAGGAGAGTTAGCGTGTTAAGAATCGGTTTATTTTTGGCCACCAACATCGCCATTCTGGTGCTGTTCAGCATTGTCTTTCGGGTGCTGGGGCTGGAGCACTACCTGGCCTCCCAGGGCATTCACACCAACCTGGGCGGACTGTTGCTCATGTGCGGCATGTTCGGCTTCTTTGGCTCCTTCTTCTCCCTGATGATATCCAAGTGGATGGCGAAGATGAGCACCGGTACCCAGCTGATCCAGCAGCCGCGCACCCCGGATGAAAAATGGCTGGTGGAAACCGTCGGCGACCTGTCCAGGAAGGCCGGCATCGGCATGCCGGAGGTGGGTATTTTCCCCGCCCAGCAATCCAATGCCTTTGCCACCGGCTGGAACAAAAACAACGCCCTGGTGGCGGTGAGTGCCGGATTGCTGCACCGCTTTGACCGGGAGGAGGCCCGCGCCGTGCTGGCCCACGAGATCGGCCACGTCGCCAACGGCGACATGATCACCCTGTCACTGGTGCAGGGGGTACTGAACACCTTTGTGATGTTCTTTGCCCGCATCCTCGGTTCCATCATCGACAAGGCCGTGTTCAAGAATGAACGGGGTTCCGGCATCGGCTACTTCATGATTGTCATGCTGTTGCAGGTGGTATTGGGTATTTTTGCCTCCATGATCGTGATGTGGTTTTCCCGCTGGCGGGAATTCCGCGCCGACGCGGCGGGCGCCCACCTGGCCAGCCGCGGCGCCATGATCTCCGCCCTGCAGCGCCTGCAGGAGGAGACCCAGGCCCAGGTGCCCAACCAGATGCCCGATACCCTGACCGCCTTCGGTATTTCCAGCGGCTGGAAAGAACACGCCACCCGTCTGTTTATGTCCCACCCCCCTCTCGAGGAGCGCATTGAGGCCCTGCGCCGGGGTGTCTGATGCCACTGCCCTCTGCCGCCTGGAGGACATTCCCGATCCCGGCGGCATTGACCTGCAGATCGATGGCGCAGCCTGCTTCGCCGTGCGCCGGGGCGAAGCGGTGTACCTGTATCGCAACCGCTGCCCCCACCTGGGCCTGCCACTAAACTTAACGCCGGGCCGCTTTCTGGACTACCACCGGCAATACATCCAGTGCAGCAGCCACGGCGCCCTGTTTGAGATGGACATTGGCTACTGCATCGACGGCCCCTGCCGCGGGCAACAACTGGATATCCTGCCCTGCCAGCTGATCGACGGCGGTGTGTTTTTGCGCGCTGCCGATTGAAGACAACCTGAAAACTATCGCGCCCTGACTGTTGAATTTTCGACCGCCGTCCCCATTTACACAGGCAGGCACTAGCAAAGAACACATCCACAGGAGACTCCCTTGGAACAATATCGTGGTACAACCATTCTCTCCGTGCGTCGCAACGGCAAGGTCGTCATCGGCGGCGACGGCCAGGTGACCATGGGCAACACCGTCATGAAAGGCAATGCCCGCAAGGTTCGCCGCCTGCACAACGACCAGGTCATCGCCGGTTTCGCCGGCGGCACCGCCGATGCCTTTACCCTGTTTGAACGCTTTGAAGCAAAACTGGAACAACACCGCGGCAACCTCACCCGCGCCGCCGTGGAGCTGGCCAAGGACTGGCGTTCCGACCGCATGCTGCGCAAACTGGAAGCCCTGCTGGCGGTGGCCGACAAGGACGCCTCACTGATCATCACCGGCAACGGCGACGTGATCCAGCCGGAAGACGACCTGATCGCCATCGGCTCCGGCGGCCCCTTCGCGCAATCCGCCGCCCGCGCGCTGCTGGACAACACCGATCTCGACGCCCGCCAGATTGTGGAAAAAGGCCTGGAGATCGCAGGGGATATCTGCATCTACACCAACCACAACCGCACCATTGAAGAACTGGATTACTGACCGAACAGACCGGCTGTCCTGGCGCCAAACTGCGGTCAATCAATGACTAACCCGGCTGACCGGATGGAGACACCCGCCGGCAACCGGCCTCAACGAGACAACATCATGTCCAATATGACCCCCCGCGAAATCGTCCATGAACTCGACCGCCACATTATTGGCCAGGACGCCGCCAAGCGCGCCGTGGCCATTGCCCTGCGCAACCGCTGGCGCCGCATGCAGCTCCAGCCCGAGCTGCGCAACGAGGTCACCCCGAAGAATATTCTGATGATCGGCCCCACCGGGGTCGGCAAAACCGAGATTGCACGCCGCCTGGCGCGGCTGGCCAATGCCCCGTTCGTCAAGGTGGAAGCCACCAAGTTCACCGAAGTGGGCTATGTGGGCAAGGATGTGGAATCCATCATTCGCGACCTGGTGGAAACCTCTGTCAAGCAATTGCGCGAGCGCGAAATGCACAAGGTGCAGCAGCGTGCCATGGACGCCGCCGAGGAAAAAGTCCTCGACGCCCTGTTGCCCCCGGCCCGTGACGATCAGCCCGCCGAGTCCGAATCCCATACCCGCCAGGTGTTTCGCAAAAAATTGCGCCAAGGCGAACTGGATGAGAAGGAAATCGAGATCGACATCCGCTCCACCCCCATGGGTGTGGAGATCATGGCGCCTCCGGGCATGGAGGAAATGACCAACCAGTTGCAAAGCATGTTTTCCAACCTGGGCAAGGACAAAACCAGCCGCAAGAAAATGACCGTGGCCCAGGCCATGAAACAGCTCACCGAGGAACAGGCCGCCCGGCTGATTAACGAAGAGGAGCTGAAAGTTCGCGCCGTGGAGGTGGCCGAACAGAACGGCATCGTCTTTATCGACGAGATCGACAAAGTGGCCAAGCGCGGCGAGACCTCCGGTGCCGATGTCTCGCGGGAAGGGGTGCAGCGGGACCTGCTGCCATTGATCGAAGGCAGTACCGTCTCCACCAAGTACGGCATGATCAAGACCGATCACATTCTGTTTATTGCCTCCGGGGCCTTTCACTTCTCCAAGCCCTCGGATCTGATCCCGGAATTGCAGGGCCGCCTGCCCATTCGCGTGGAGTTGGGTTCACTCAGCAGCGAGGACTTCGAGCGCATCCTCACCGAACCGAACGCCTCCCTCACCGAGCAGTACCGGGAGCTGCTGGCCACCGAACAGCTCACCGTCAATTTCCTGCCCGACGGGGTGAAACGGATCGCCGAAACAGCCTTCGAGGTGAACGAACGCACCGAAAACATCGGTGCCCGGCGCCTGCACACCATCATGGAGCGACTGCTGGAAGAGATCTCCTTTGAAGCTGCCGACCTGGGCGCCAAGGGGGAAGTGGTCAATATCGATGCCGCGTATGTCGACCGGCACCTCAGTGAAATCTCCCACAACGAGGATCTGTCGCGGTTTATTCTCTGACCGGCGACCGCTGGCTTTCACCGAACCCGGGCACAGTGCCCGGGCTCTTTAGCGGTTACACTGTGGCATGCCCCCCGAGACCTTCCCATGACGCCAAGCAAGATCAAACTGCACCGCGAAGACGGCAGCCTGACCCTGGAATATGCCAACGGCGAGTGTTTTACCTACAGCGCTGAATACCTGCGGGTTCACTCACCCAGTGCCGAAGTGCGCGGCCACGGCAAGGGTCAGGAAGTACTGCAATTCGGCAAGAAAGGCGTCCGCGTCACTGCCGTGAAAAGCGCGGGCAACTACGCCCTGCAAATAACCTTCAGCGACGGGCACGACAGCGGTATCTACAGCTGGGACTACCTGCGCGAACTGGCGGCCAACCACCCGCAGTACTGGCAGCGTTACCTGGACGCCCTGTCCGCGGCGGGTAAATTTCGGGAAGCGGATATTTGCGCCGTCAAGCTGGTGGACCCGGATTCATCGCCCCACAATAAATAGCCTGTCAGCACAGCCCGACAAAGGCTGTGCTGACACCCCCGACAGGTCCAGTGTGTTCTGACCACTATCGGCAATTTACCTCACATCAACCCTGAAAAGGGCGCTTCCGATGACGCCATCGGGAGTGCTATCAGGGTTTCCTGCCGAACCCGCTTCCCCTTGGGCCTCATCCACTCTGCCGCCCAGCCGGAGGCGCTGCAGGGCACCCCGCGTTCTACACTGTCAGTAAAGCGTTGACAGGGGTCCTCACTATCCACCCATATGCCATGCAGCAGCGGTCAGTTACCTCGAGAGTCCGGCAGTACATCGACAGCGCGACTGTCATACTGATCGCCCTGGCTCTGGGTGCCTGCGCTACCGGCCCGGCTCCGCAAACACTCCCCCTTGGACCACTGTCTGACTGCCAATACCTGTTTATCGCTTCTGACAAAGCGATTGCCCGTGCTGAGATGCGGGACCAGGGACCCCGCCCGGTTCCCGGCTTTCCTTACCTGCGGGTCGACCGCTTTCTGTCCTCTTTCAGGCATGAGCCACTGAATACCACCCAACTGACCGACTGGGTTGGTCGGATGGCGGCACTGGATGCCAGTGCCAGAAGGCTGGAACTTAAAAATCTCGGAAAACCTGAAACCTTGGCGACACAGCTGGACCAGTGCCGAACAACACTGGTCGCCAACCTGCTGCAACAGCCGCCCCAGATCGAGCTGCTGCGGCAACGGGCGGTGGTGCAGGACGACTATGTCACCGCGCTGCGCGTCGCCGGTCTCTACCCGCTGTCATCAAAACTGGTGGCCATCGGCATTAACCACTGGCACCGCGACACCCGGCAGCGATTCAGCCGGCCCCTGGCGGAACTGCCGGTGAGGGGAGAATTGATGCGCTGGGGAAACCCGGTGACCAATCTCACCGAGATCACAGAGCCTGTACCGGATGCCCTGGGCATTCCCCAGCTGGACGAGGTGCAACTGCAGCAGTTATTCCGCCGCCACGCGCCAATCTGGGAAATTGATGTGGTCGATCACAATGACCTGATCGGTTCAGCCCAGTGGCGCAGCGGCCCGGTTATCGACACCACCAAGGCAACCCAGTATCAGCTGCTGTCCTATAGCCGTTTTGAGGACCAGGTACTGCTGCAGCTCAACTACATCATCTGGTTCAGGTCGCGCCCGGGCGGGGACATCTATGCCGGACAGGTAGACGGGCTGACCTGGCGCGTCACCCTAGGTCCAGACGGCGAGCCCTGGCTGTACGACAGCATGCACAATTGCGGCTGCTACCATCAATTCTTTCCCACCGCCAAACTGCAGCGACGGGATGGGCGCAACGGCGCTGACCCACCCCTGGTACCCCAACCCGCGCCAATGCCACCACTGGTGGTCAGACTCGAGAGTCGGCGCCATTTTATCCAGCGGGTCTACCGGGATTCCGGGGCGCAACCGAGCCGACCCCTGGCGCTGGCGGACTACGACCTGCTGCGCGCCCTGCCCACCGCGAACGGGCATCGCAGCCTGTTCGGCCGACACGGCCTGGTACGCGGCAGCCAGCGGCCCGAGCGCCTGCTGCTGTGGCCGATGGGCATACGCTCGGCCGGCGCCATGCGCCAGTGGGGGCGCCACGCGGTGGCGTTTGTGGGCCGCCGCCACTTTGACGACCCCCGCTTGATAGAATCCCTGTTTAAACCGGTGCCACCGCCATGATGGACATTTCCCAAGCCCGGTTTCGACTGGCCATAGCGGTATTGCTGGCAGCCGCTGTGCGGCTCCCGCCCGAGGCGGTTGCGGAGCACAGGATTATCGAGGTGGCGCGGTTTTCCGAGGGCGAACTGGATGGCTGGCAGCCCAAGGTCTTCGAGGGCCAGACTCGCTATCAGTTGCGCTCAGATGGCACTACGCAGGCGCTGTACGCCCAGAGCCACGCCAGCGCCTCGGGGCTGTTCCGGGAAGTGTCCATCGACCTGGTCCAGACACCCTGCCTGCACTGGTCCTGGAAAGTCACGCAAGTCATCGGCGATCTGAATGAGCGCAGTAGAGCGGGCGATGACTACCCCGCCCGGTTATATGTGGTGTTTTCCGGTGGCTTGCGCTTCTGGCGTACCCTTGCCATCAATTATGTCTGGTCCAACAACCAGCTCCCGGGCAGCAGCTGGCCCAATGCTTTCACGGCCAATTCGCAGATGATCGCCGTGCGCGGTGGCAGCGATGGGCTTGGCCTGTGGCAGGCAGAGACGCGCGATGTACTCGCCGATTACCGGCACCTGTTCGGCGGCGACGCGGGCAAGGTGGTTGCCGTGGCGCTGATGAGCGACGCCGACAACAGCGGCCTCAGTGCCAGTGCCTGGTACGGGGATATCTGGTTTTCCTCCAGCCACAACGGGCGCTGTGGCAAACCCGGCTAGACCCCGGCCCAGCCCCCCTTAAAAGGTCGCGGCGGCGGCCAGTTGCTCCCGGAAATCCGGGTGGGCGATGGCGATCAGGCGCTCCGCCCGTTCACGCAAGCTGGCCCCGTACAGATGGGCGGTGCCAAACTCGGTGACCACGTAATCCACCTGTGCCCTGGAGGTCACCACCCCGGCGCCGTTCGCCAGGTGGCTGACGATGCGCGACTGCTTGCCCGACAACGCCGTGGCGGGCAACGCAATGATCGAACGACCACCCTCCGACAGTTGCGAACCGGTGACAAAGTCCACCTGGCCACCGAAACCGGAGTACACCTTGCCGCCGATGGAGTCGGCGCACACCTGGCCGCTCAGGTCCACCTGGATTGCGCTGTTGATGGACATCATGCGCGGGTTCTTGCGGATCACCGCCGGGTTGTTGACGTATTCGATATCGAGGAAAACCACTTCGGTGTTGTCGTCCACAAAGTCGTACAGCGCCCGGGAGCCGAGCACAAAGCCGGTGACAATTTTGCCCGGATGAATCACCTTGTTGCTGTTGTCGATCACCCCGGATTCCATCAGTGGCAACACGCCATTGGAAAACATTTCGGTGTGAATGCCCAATCTGCGGTGATCGGAAAGGTGGGAGAGCACCGCGTCCGGAATAGCGCCAATGCCCATTTGCAGGCAATCGCCGTCGCGGATCAGTTCCGCCACATGGCGGCCGATGCGCAGGTGCATCTCGCCGGGGGTCACCGACTCAAAGCCGGGAATGGCACTGTCAATTTCCACGGCAAAATCAATGGCGGAAAACGGGATGGCCGCATCGCCGTGGGTGCGCGGCATCTGCGGATTGACCTGGGCGATAATGGTTTTAGCCACATCACAGGCCGCCAGGGTCGCCTCCACCGATACCCCCAGGGAACAGTTGCCGTGTCGATCCGGCGGCGACACCTGGATCAGCGCCACGTCCAACGGCTGTTTGCCGCTGCGCAGCATTTTGGGAATCTCGGAGAGAAACATCGGCACATAGTCGGCCTTGCCCCGATTGACCAGCTCGCGGGTGCTGTGACTGACGAAATAACAGCGATTGCGCAGGCGCCCCTCCAGTTGCGGCTGGCACACCGCCTCGGCGTGCTCCAGATGCAGTTGCAACAACTGGATATCCTTCAACTCCATTGCCCGGTCTGCCAGGGCCTCGAGCATCTTGTAGGGGGTGGCGGCCATGGAGTGACACCAGATACGATCCGATGACTTGATCGACGAAAGTGCCGCGTCAGCCGTAGCGCAAATCTCAGCCATGAAAACTCTCCTCCGGGAAAATGGGCTTTGTCCTTAACAGGGCAATGCTAACCGACCCGGAAGGCATTTGGATGAAGTTTGTCCGACGGTGGACAAAATAATGGTTCCGTCACGGCGGGCGGGGTGACAACAGCGGGCTGATTTAACTGCGCTTGACCATCTCGGCCAGCTTGTTGTCGAGCATTTTCAGTATCTGGCGGCGACTGATCACCCCGATCACCCGCTGCTGTTTGTCCACCACCGGATAGCTCTTGGGCTTTGCCAGCAGCATCTGCTGGGCCAGCCGCAGCGGGTCCTCATCGGCACCGACACTGAGCACATCGGTGCGCATGATATCCCGAACCGATGCCACCCGCTGGTTGTGGTACACCACCTGAATGGCCACTTGCAGGCACTCCCGTTCGGAAATCCAGCCCAGCAGGGTGCCATCAGCATCGATGACCGGGCCGCCCAGCATCTCTTTTTTGATCAACTTGCCGGACGCCTCGACCACCGGCATATCCGGATAAATGACCGCAAAATCCTTGTTCATCCATGCAGCGATGGAATCGGACATCATGGCGGAGCTCCTATCGTCTTCTCTGGACAAAAGCAGACGGGACGCTGATACGTCCTGCCGTTCAATGGTTCACTCTCCTGAGATGGACGCAATTTCCACGCCATTTCCAGATGGACAGATCACCCCTGTTAAATCCTCGGTACCGGGGGCGCCCACCTAGCCAACCGTGCGCCAAAACGGTTCGTCGCGGTCATTTTCCGGGCAAATTGCCTGGCATCTGGCCAGAGCTGCGGGCCATCGTTAAGATGGGGCTGTCGGCGGTATGACCCCCTGTGCGGTCAACAAACAAGGCAACAGCTGTCATGGCAGTGAATACCTGGCACCACCAAACTCAAGCAACTGTTCTGGGTAAACTGGAGGCCACCTCAGCCGGGTTGTCCGAGGAGGAGGTCAGCCGGCGCAGGGCCACATACGGCCCCAACTGCCTGCCCGAGCCGGCCGGACGCAGTCTGCTGCTGCGGCTGTTACTGCAGTTCCACAACCTCCTGATCTATGTGTTGCTTGGCTCGGCACTGGTCACCGCCGTACTCGGACACCTGGTGGACACCCTGGTGATTCTGGCGGTGGTCATGGTCAACGCCGTGATCGGGGTGATCCAGGAGGGCAAGGCGCAATGCCATTGTCCGGAGGCTGCCAACCATCGAAATCCTGGGCTCGGTCTCGGTGATTTGTACCGACAAGACCGGCACCCTGACCCGCAACGAAATGAGTGTGACGGCTGTTGCCTTCGAAGACAGCATTCTGTCGGTGGACGGCCAGGGCTATAACGGCACCGGCGAGTTCCGCCTGGGAAATAACATCGTGGATAGCCGCGACTGCCCGGGACTCCGGGAACTGGGCCGTGCCGCCGCACTTTGCAACGATGGGGCCCTGCAGGAGCAGGGAGAGGAATGCACCGTATTGGGCGATCCCATGGAGGGCGCACTGCTGGCGTTTGCCGCCAGGGCAGGCATCCATCGCCAGCTTGAAAATAACCGCTGGCAGCGCAGCGACGTCATCCCCTTCGATGCGCGCAGCCGCTTTATGGCCACCCTCCACCATACCCCGGGGGGCGGCGCCTGTATTTTCGTCAAAGGCGCACCGGAGCAATTGCTCGATATGTGCAGCGAACAATGTTGCCGCAATGGCCGCCACACACCATTAGACGCCACCGCCTGCCACCAGCGGGCTCAGCAACTGGCACAACAGGATTTGCGGGTACTGGCACTGGCCATCAAACCGGTCACCACAGAGCACGCCGGGCTGACTCACGCCGATGTACAAAGCGGCCTCATACTACTCGGCATGGTAGGACTTATGTACCCGCTCCGCCCCGAAGCCATCAGCGCCATTCAGGAATGCCGCCTCGCCGGTATCCGCGTCAAGATGATTACCGGCGACCACGCCGGCACCGCCAGTGCTATTGGCCACCAGATCGGACTGTCCAATCCGGATAAGGTGCTGACCGGCACGGACCTCGATGGCATGGACGATATCCGTCTCGGCGCAGCGGTCCTGGAAACAGACATTTTTGCCCGCACCAGTCCCGAGCACAAACTGCGCCTGGTGATGGCGCTGCAATCCCATGGCATGACGGTGGCCATGACCGGCGATGGCGTCAACGATGCACCGGCACTGAAACGGGCGGATGCCGGTATCGCCATGGGCAAAAAGGGCAGCGAGGCAGCCAAGGAGGCGGCCGACCTGGTGCTGGCCGACGATAATTTCGCCTCCATCGTTGCCGCGGTGCGCGAGGGCCGCACGCTCTACGACAATATCAAAAAGGTCATCAGCTGGACCCTGCCCACCAGCTCGGGGGAGGCGATGACCATCGTGGTGGCACTGCTGCTGGGGCTGGCACTGCCGGTGACACCGGTACAGATTCTCTGGGTCAATCTGGTCACCACCATAACCCTCGGTATCGCCCTGGCCTTCGAACCCACCGAGGCAAGCACCATGAATCGTCCGCCTCGCCCCCGCAATGAACCGCTGCTGACCGAAACCTGGGCCTGGCAGGTTGTCCTGATTTCGGGGCTGTTCATCTGCGGGGTGTTCGGCATCTATGCCTATGCCATTGATCGCGGTTACTCTATCGAGATGGCGCGAACCCTGGCCATGAATACCCTGGTGCTCCTGGAAATTTTCAACCTGTTTTTTTATTCGCAACCTCTACGGCACCTCGCTGACCTGGAAGGCCGTGCGCGGCACACCGGTGGTGTGGCTGGCCGTTATTTCCCTGAGCCTCGCGCAACTGGCCATCACCTATCTGCCCGCACTGTAAAAGGTGTTTGAAACCGAGGCCGTGTCACTGCGGGACGGCATGATCGTCATCGCCATTGGTGTTGCCCTGTTTGCCGTCACGGAAACGGAAAAGCAGCTGCGCATCAGTCTTGCGAAAATAGCCGGCCGTTAACTGCAACTGCCCTGCTCAACCTTGCCGGGCAGGGCGCAAGGTGTTTAGCAGCAAGAGCGCAACCCGCCGGATTCGGCTTGAGATCGGACTAACGGGGGGGGGATGTCGCACGCACGACAACTTATTTTGTCCCGTTATGGCCGCTTTTTGCCGCCATTTCGATGGGATGAGTTGTTATTCAAAAATTGAACAAATATGATCGGGTGATCGACCCGCCGGGGGCGAATATAAACAACCATCCAATGCCGACCGCCCAGAAAAAATTCAATCTACCGAGCACGGCACAGGTCACCGTACGTATCGTCGGCGTGGTGCTCGGCGCAGAGTTTTTCATCATGGCGCTGCTCGACCGCCTGGCCCCGGAACTGACAACCTTCCAGGAATCCGCCCTCGACGCTTTTGCACTGGTTATGCTGTCTATACCGATCATATACTTCTGGGTCATTCGCCCCTTTGTAAACGCCCACCAGGATGCCATCCACCAGATTGAGCACCTGTCCTGCCTGGATCCGCTCACCAGGCTAGCCAACCGGCGCCTGATTACCAAACACCTGGAACAGATGCTCGCCAGCAGCCATCGCCACAAAGTGTATGGCGCCGTGATGGTGATGGACCTGGACGGCTTTAAACCGATCAACGACATCCACGGTCACGAGACCGGTGATGCCATGCTGATTGAAGTCGCCAGACGGCTGGAATCGGTCATTCGCAAGGAAGACATTGTCGGTCGGCTGGGGGGATGAGTTCATCGTCATTCTCGGCAATCTCGGCAAACTGCTGGATGAGGCACTGACGACATCCCGGCTGGTCGCCGCGCGCCTGCTCGACGTGACCGATCAACCCTACCTGTTTGAAGGCAGAACACTGCAAGTCAGCGCCAGCGTCGGCGTCCGCTTCCTGGACCTGAACCCCGATACCCCCATCGACAGCCTGATCAGCTCAGCCGATACCGCCATGTACCAGGCCAAGAAAAACGGCAAGGGCCGCGCGGTGTTCTGCGAGCAATAAAAACCGCTGTCCGTCGGACTCGTTCGAGGCCGCCAAGCTGTCATATTACTGACATCACAAGATCAAAAAGTTGTCACAAAACGGTTATAGGCTGAGGGTACAAGGAGCAACCCAAACCATGCTGAACGTCGAACACTTTATCCAGGATCGCTACCCCGGTTTTTATCAGCGCCACCCCAGGCTGGTGCGCCCGATCATTCGGGTGCTGCGCATGCTGTTCCGCGAACAGAGCTTCCAGCAGTTTGAGCAGGACTACCCCTTCCTGTGTGGCTTTGATTTTGTCGAGCAGGTACTGGACTATTTCGACTTCCGCTACACCGTGCGCGATCACGAGCGCCATCGCATCCCCGCCCACGGCAGGGTGGTGATTATCGCCAATCACCCGATCGGCTCCCTGGATGGCCTGGCACTGCTGAAGCTGGTGCGGGAGACCCGCCCGGACGTCAAGGTGGTGGCCAACGAACTGCTGTTCACCATCAAGCCACTGCACAATCTGCTGCTGCCGGTGGACAACATGGGCGGCAACACCACCCGCCAGAACCTGACCGCCATCCGCGAACACCTGGACAGGGAGGGGGCGGTGATTATCTTCCCCGCCGGAGAGGTATCCCGTTTCGGACCCCAGGGCATTCGCGATGGCGAGTGGCGCAACGGCTTCCTGCGCATGGCCATCAACAGCAAGGCGCCGGTGCTGCCGATCTTTGTGGATGGCCGCAACTCGGCGCTGTTTTACAGCGTGTCGCTGCTGGCCAAACCGCTCTCCACCCTGCTGCTGGTACGGGAAATGTTCAAGCAGGCCCGCAACTGTGTGGATGTGCGCATCGGCGAACCGGTGAGCTACGACTGCTACCAGCGCATCAATGTGCCGCTGCGGGAAAAGACCAAACTGTTCAAACGCCACCTGTACCGTATCGGCCAGGACAAGAAGGGCATTTTCAGTACCGTCAGCGCCATCGCCCACCCGGAAAACCGCGCCCTGTTGCGGGAAGCGGTGAAACAATGCGAACTGCTCGGCAGCACCGCTGACGGCAAGCAGATTTACCTGTACCGCTACCAGCCGGACTCGCTGATCATGCGGGAAGTGGGCCGACTGCGGGAGATCGCCTTCCGCGCGGTGGGGGAAGGCACCGGCAGCCGCCGCGACATCGACGGTTACGACCACCACTACTTCCACCTGCTGTTGTGGGATGAGGCAGAGCTGGAAATCGCCGGGGCCTACCGCTTTTGCGATGCTTCAGTGTGCCTGGACAATCTGGGCCAGGGCCACCTCTACTCGGCGGAACTGTTCAACTACACCCGCTCCATGAAACCCTACCTGGAGCGGGGCCTGGAGCTGGGCCGCAGCTTCGTGCAACCCAAATACTGGGGCCGCCGCAGCCTCGATTACCTGTGGTACGGCATCGGCGCCTTCCTGCGCAAAAACCCCCAGTACCGCTACCTGTTCGGCCCTGTGACCCTGAGCAACAGCTACCCCGAATGGGCCATGGAAATGCTGGTGTATTTCTACAGCCGTCACTACCCCAGCCTGCAAAACCTGGCGAACCCCCTATTGCCCTACCGCATCAACCAGGATCGACTGGCCGAACTGGCGCAAAAATTTCCGGGCGAAAACCAGAAGGCGGAGTTCACCCAGTTGAAGAGTGAACTGGCCCATATGAACCTCAGTGTGCCCACCCTGTTCAAACAGTACACCGAAGTCTGTGAACTGGGCGGGGTGCAGTTCGTCGGCTTCAATATCGACCCGGCATTTGCCAACTGTGTGGACGGACTTATCATCGTCGACCTGGCACGGCTGAAACCCGCCAAGCGGGAACGCTATATCGGCTGACCTGCGGAGAGTCACGGATTTTGATATGCGTCAGTAAAATGTCCTGATGCCACCCCGCCCGAGGGACACCCCGCCGGTGTCGGTGTACAATGTCGGCCTTTCTCAATCCGGCGTTGGGCAATGACTGACAACAAGACGACTCATTTCGGTTTCAAGACCGTTCCCGTGCAGGAAAAAGCCGCCCGCGTAGCGGATGTCTTTCACTCCGTGGCCGGCAAATACGACCTGATGAATGACCTGATGTCCGGGGGCATCCATCGGTTGTGGAAACGCTACACCATCGAGCTGTCCGGCGTGCGCGTCGGCCAGCGGGTACTGGATATCGCCGGCGGCACCGGCGACCTGACCGCCAATTTTTCCCGGCTGGTAGGCCCCAGTGGTGATGTGGTGCTGGCAGACATCAACGACTCCATGCTGAAGGTCGGCAGGGACAAACTGATGGACCGCGGTGCGGCGAGTAATATTCGCTACGCCCAGGCCGATGCCCAGTACCTGCCCTTCCCCGACAATACCTTCGACTGCATCACCATCGCCTTCGGCCTGCGCAACGTCACCGACAAGGATCTGGCACTGCGCGCCATGCTGCGGGTATTGAAACC
The DNA here is from genome assembly GCF_041592135.1 of Porticoccus sp. GTDB lineage: Bacteria > Pseudomonadota > Gammaproteobacteria > Pseudomonadales > Porticoccaceae > Porticoccus. The sequence continues at coordinate 15,862 of NZ_JBFHQR010000036.1, forward strand.
CGGCGGCCGACTGCTGGTACTGGAGTTCTCCAAACCGACCAACGGCTTGCTGGAAAAAGCCTACGACTTCTACTCATTCAGCCTGTTGCCGCGCATGGGCAAACTGGTGGCCAACGATGCGGAGAGCTACCAGTACCTGGCGGAATCCATTCGTATGCATCCCGACCAGGAAACCCTCAAGGGCATGATGAATGAGGCGGGTTTTGTGAATACCGAGTACCACAACATGACCGGTGGTATTGTCGCGCTGCACCGGGGCTTCAAGCCCTGATGTTTGATTTCCTGAAGAACAATCCACTGCTGGCCCTGCACAGCTCTGCGCTGTTGGCGGTGGAATCCGCCATCAACGGCGCCCTCGAATACGACCCCGCCACCCGCAACGCCATCGGCGAACTGGCCGGCAAAGTGCTGGCGGTGGAGTGCACCCTGCCGCCCTTGACCTTCTACATCGTTCACAGCGAACAGGCCATTAACCTGCTGTCCCGCTACGAGGGCACCGCAGACACCAGCCTGCGCGGCACCGCCCTGTCCCTGGCAGCCCTGGCCGTGGACGGGGAGGACCGGGTGTCCTTCTACGGCACCGGCGTGGACGTGCGCGGCGACCACGATCTGCTGCGGCAGATTCGCAAGATTCTCAAGAACCTGGATGTGGACTGGGAAGCGGCCCTGGCAAAACTGATTGGCGACGTGCCGGCCCACCTGGTGGGAGAATCCCTGCGCGGCGCATCAAAATGGCAAAAGCAGGCCGCCGAGCGCGCCGGCAGTGCCGCCGCCGCCTTCACCCAGGAGGAAGTGCGTCTGACACCCAGCGCCAATGAAGTGGCGCATTTCAGCCGTGAAGTGAAACTGCTCAGCGAGGACGTGGACCGCCTGGCGGCGCGGCTCAATAAACTGAATATTGTGCTCGACCAGAGCAGTGGCGGGCAGCCCTAATGTCGCGTCTTCGCCGTCTCGCCACCATCCTGCGCACGGTAACCCGCTACCGGCTCGACACCTTTTTCGATGTGGACAAGCTGCCGCGCAGTGCGCGCCTGCTGCTGGCGGGCAATCGCCTGTTGCCGGCCCCCAAGCTGCCACGCGGGGAACGCCTGCGGCGCGCCCTGGAAGACCTGGGCCCGATCTTTATCAAATTTGGTCAACTGCTCTCCACCCGACCGGACCTGATTCCCGCCGATATCTGCCGGGAACTGGACAAACTCCAGGACGATGTCCCCCCCTTCGACAAGGCCCACTTCGTCGCCATCGTCGAGGCGGCACTGGGGGACAGCATCGACAACCTGTTCCTGCAATTTGACCGGGAGCCGCTGGCTTCCGCCTCGGTGGCCCAGGTGCATGCCGCGGTGCTACCGAACGGCAGGGAGGTGGTGGTAAAAGCCATCCGCCCCGGCATTGAAAAGATCATCGAGCAGGACATCAGGCTGCTGTTCACCATCGCCCGCTGGCTTGAAGCCAACACCGTTGACGGTCGCCGCATGCGCCTCGGTGAAGTGGTCGGCGACTACCGCAACACCATTTTTGACGAATTGAACCTGCAGCGGGAAGGCGCCAACGCCTCGCTGTTGCGGCGCAATTTTGACCGCTCCCCGCTGCTCTACGTGCCGGAGGTGTTCTGGTCCCACACCAATGAAAAAGTACTGGTGATGGAGCGCATCTACGCCGTGCCCGTCACCGATGTGGCCACCCTGCAGCAGCACAACACCAACTTCAAGGTGCTGGCGGAACGGGGAGTGGAAATCTTCTTCACCCAGGTGTTCGAGCACAATTTTTTCCACGCCGACATGCACCCCGGCAACATCTTCGTGGACCCGTCCAACCCCCAGCAGCCGAAATACCTGGCGGTGGACTGCGCCATTATGGGCACCCTCACCGAGGCCGACCAGTACTACCTGGCGCGCAACCTGCTGGCGATCTTCCGCCGCGACTACCAGCAGGTGGCCGAGCTGCACGTGCTGTCCGGCTGGGTGCCGGAAGGCACCAATATCGGCGAGTTCACCGCCGCCATCCGCACCGTCTGCGAACCCATTTTCGAGCGGCCGCTGCGGGAAATTTCCTTCGGGCAGTTGCTGGTCAGCCTGTTCCGCACCGCCCGCCGCTTCGACATGGAAGTGCAGCCGTCACTGGTATTGCTGCAAAAAACCCTGCTCAATATTGAA
>NZ_JBFHQR010000037.1:0-17734 GCF_041592135.1 Porticoccus sp.
TCAGGCTATCCGTTATCCGATTTTGCCGGAAATCACCCTGGAAAAAACCCTCGACCCGGAGATGGAGGAAATCTACCAGGAGATCCTCCATATTCGCCATCACAGCCTTTATGCGCCGCGGGATTTTGATCTGTCGCCCTACTTCGAGGTGGTCAAACCCACCCTGGTGGCGGGTTTCGATCCCCACCGATTGACCTGGGGGGATCGGCCACCGTCAGAGGATGCTGCCGGACCAGAGTTGTCTTGAATACTGCGGGCCGTTCAGGGCTTCGGGTTGAGCATGCGCACTTCCCGCTGCGGGAAGGGGATGGCAATACCCGCCTGACCCAGCCCTTCGAAGATGGCGTTGTTGACCTGAAAACGGGTTTCGTGAAAACGCTGGGTCGGTACCCAGAAACGCACGCCGAAATTAATGCTGCTGTCACCGAAGTGGTCGATGCCGATCAGGGGTTCACGGGCCTCGGTAACGCCCTGCTGCGCCAGCACGGCGCGCAGCACCCGGATGACTTGTTCCGGGTCGGAATCGTAGCTGACCCCCACCGTGGTTTCCGCCAGCTTGTTGGCGGCGGAGTTGTGGATGATCTCGCCGACGATATGCCGGTTGGGAATGGTGATGCGCACGTCGTCCTCATCTTTCAGGATGGTATAGGCCAGGTGCACTTCGTCCACCAATCCCGTCTCTCCCTGGACGGTGATGGTGTCGCCCACCACGAAGGGGCGGGTAATAATGATATTCAGGCCTGCGCCATAGTTGGACAGCAGCCCCTGTACCGCCAGGCCCGCCCCCAGGGACAGCGCGCCGATGGCGGCGACAAAGGGAGTGACACTGATGCCTATTTTGCCGAGGGCGATGATCGCCACCCCCACCAGGATGGCAATTTTGACAAAGCTGGCCAGGAAGCGGCTGAGGGTAATATCCAGACCTTTTTTCTCGCACAGGGCGAGTACCATTTTCGATACTTTGCCGGCGACAAACAGGCCGATCAGGAAAACGATCAGGGCACCCACCAGCTGGAAACTGTAGGTGACGAAGAATTCCACAATGGTGTTGTAGATAGACTGGATCTGTTCGATTTCCTGCTGCATGCCGAGCTGCTCCTTCTGGGTTGTGGCCGAAGCATAGCAAAATAACTTTCGTCATATTAAGGTGTTATTTTTCCGGAACAGGCGGGGGCGGGAATGCGGTGGTAGCGGAGCAAATTTCTGAGGACATGATGGCCGGCCGCTGCGAGGCACATCTTTGCCCGCTGGAGGGCAATGTGCTGTTGCACCGGGATGTGATTGAGCCGTTCCGGCAATTGCGCGCCGCCGCCGCCGAAGCCGGGCTGGATTTGCAAATCGCCAGCGGCTTTCGCAGCTATGACCGCCAATTGGCGATCTGGAATGCCAAGGCCGGGGGGCGCCGCCCGCTGCTGGATAGCGATGGCCAGCCCCTCGATGCTTCTCAACTCAGTGACGAGGATAAAGTGCTGGCCATCCTGCGCTGGTCGGCGCTTCCCGGCTGCTCCCGCCACCATTGGGGCACCGATATGGATGTCTGGGATCGGGCGGCGGTGTCTGAGACATACCCATTGCAGTTGCTGCCCGGGGAATATGCCCCGGGCGGCCCCTTTTATAGGCTGTCACGCTGGCTGGAGGAACATGCCGACGCTTTTGGTTTTTACCGCCCCTATGCCCGCGATGGCGGCGGTGTGGCCCCGGAGCCCTGGCATTTGAGCTACCGGCCGCTGGCGTCACAGTTTGAACATCAACTTGATGGGGCATTTGTCCGCAAACTTCTGGATAATGAGGGCCTGGAATTGCGGGGGGCAGTGTTGGCGAGTCTGGATGAGATCTCCGCCAGGTTCATTCTGCCTCCGCCACGGGAGACATATGAGTAGTTCAGATCACAGCAAGAGCGGCAGGGATCCGCTTTGGCAAACCATTTGTAGTGAAGTGAAGACATTTGCCGGGCAGGAACCGGTGCTCGCCAGTTTTTTCTATGCCTCGGTGTTGAGTCACCCGTCACTGGAAGCGGCGCTCGCCTATAACCTGGCGGAGCAGTTGGGCAACACGGTGCTGTCGGATCTCAGTATTCACCAGGTGCTGACCGAGGCGATGGCCAATGATGCGGTGCTGCGGGAACGCATGCGCCGGGATCTCACCGCCTATGTGGAGCGCGATCCGGCCTGCGACCGGTATTGTTTGCCGCTGTTGTATTTCAAGGGATTCCATGCCCTGCAGGCGCATCGCGTGGCCAACTGGCTGTGGCGCCAACAGCGCCGGGCACTGGCGCTGTTTCTGCAGAGCCGGGCCTCGGAAGTCTTCGGTGTGGACATTCACCCGGCGGCCGAAATCGGCGGCGGTATTATGATTGACCACGCCACCGGCCTGGTCATCGGTGAAACCTCGGTGATCGGCGACAACGTTTCCATGTTGCACTCCGTCACCCTGGGGGGCACCGGCGCCCAGGCGGGTGATCGCCATCCCAAGATCCGCTGTGGCGTGTTGATTGCGGCCGGCGCCAAGATCCTCGGCAATATTGAGGTGGGTGAGGGCGCCAAGGTCGGCGCCCGCAGCCTGGTCCTGCATCCGGTTCCGCCCCACACGACGCTGGTGGGGGTGCCGGCAAAAGTTGTCGGGCGGCCGAAAGAACAGGAACCGTCCCGGGAAATGGATCAGCGCATTAATGGGAGTGATCTGTGATAACGATTTTTCGGGGACTGTTGAAGCGCCGGATAATGCTGGCGACCCTGCATTCCTGGCGGGGTGTTGTGGCCTGCTTCAGGCATGAAGAGGCCTTTCGGATCGAGCTGTTGCTGGCCGCATTTTTCCTGCCATTGGCGCTGCTGGTGGCCCGTGACAAGGTTGAGTGGATACTGTTGACGGCTTCAGTACTGCTGGTGCTGATTGTTGAGTTGCTCAATTCCGCCGTGGAAGCGGCGATTGACCGGATTGGCCCGGAGCACCACGCCTTGTCCGGCCGGGCGAAAGACCAGGGTTCGGCGGCAGTGACCATGTCCATGCTGGTATTCCTCGTCACCTGGCTGGGAATTCTGATAGGTTGATGTGCCACAATGAAGGTCGTGCCAATATTTGCTAGCCTGATACGGTAACAAGGGAAAGAAATTGTTAGGCTTTACCCCGGTTGGGCGATTGCCGGCACCGTATGAACCGGAACCTGTATCGAAGGATGGAGCACCGTGAGCGAACAACGTTACGAAGTGGTTTTTCGGGGTGATGTGGTCCCCGGCCAAGCAATTGTCGAGGTCAAGCAGCGGCTGGCAGAGTTGTTTGCTGCGGAACCGGCGCGCATCGACGGGATGTTTTCCGGCCGCCCGGTGGTGGTCAAACGCAATCTCGATCGGGAGCTGGCGCAGCGCTACCAGGCCAGTATGCGCAAGGCGGGTGCCGTGGTGGATATTCGCCCCGCCGCGGAAACCGAGGCAACGACCGCGGGGAGTAATGAGGTCAATCAGGAACCCCCCCAGTTGCCGGATGAACAGGTGGACGTCGCGCCGGTCGGCGCCGATGTTCTGACCCCGGAATACCGCCGGGATTTCACCCCCGCCAATATCGACACTTCCTATATGAGCATCGCCGAGACCGGTGCCGATATTCTCCAGGATAATGAAAAACAGCCGGTGCCGGATCGCCAGGTGGATACTTCCCACCTGTCCCTGGACGACCCGGAATAACAGCTGTTACGGCAAGTTCCTCTAGAGCTGGGTGTCCAGCGGCAACTCCGTGGTGTATTTGATCTGGGTGACGGCGACGTTGGAGTGCAGGTCGCGGATCAGCGGCAGCCGCGCCAGGTGGCGGCGCAGAAACCCCTCGAAGTGCTGGATATCCCGGGTGACGATTTTCAGAAAGTAGTCCATGGTGCCGGTGACGGTGTAACACTCCACTACTTCCGGGAACTGCTGTACCTGCGCCTCAAACGCCTCCAGCGAATCCTCGTCGTTGCGGGTCAGTGAAATGCTGACAAAGGTCACCATCTGCATGCCCAGTTTGCTGGCATCGAGCAGCGCCACCTTGCCGCGAATAATGCCCGCCTGCTCCATGCGATTGATGCGCCGCCAGCAGGGGGTGGTGGACAGGTTGACCTGTGCCGCCACGTCCTGGGCGCTGAGACTGGCATCCCGCTGCAGTATTTTCAGGATCTCGATATCCGTCTGGTCAAATTCGGGCATAAATTACCCCAGATATAATGAAATATAGAAAAATATTTCCTATATATAGGGAATGGAGACATAAAAAGCAATTCCATTGCCGGAACCATGGTCTATGCTTTTTGCCAAAGAGCCAGGTGTAAAAACGCGGCTAAATTGTCGCCGCGGGCGATAACAATAACCTGGCGTTGACACAGTGACCTTGAAAGGGGGTGTCTGTGACGGTTTCTCTGAACGACAAGTATCTGCTTGATAAGGGCCGCGCCTATCTCACCGGCATCGAAGCGCTGGTGCGCCTGCCCATCTTGCAACACCAGCGCGACCAGCAGCGCGGGCTGAATACCGCCTGCTTTATCTCCGGCTACCGCGGCTCGCCCCTGGGCGGTCTGGACCAGGCGCTGTGGAAAGCGCGACCGTTCCTCGACAAACACAACATCCATTTCCAGCCCGGTATCAATGAAGACCTGGGCATGACCGCCGTGTGGGGCAGCCAGCAGGTCAATCTGTTTCCCGGCGCCCGCTACGACGGCGTCTACGGCCTGTGGTATGGCAAGGGTCCGGGGCTCGACCGCAGCATGGACGTGTTGAAACACGCCAACGCCTTCGGCACCTCGAAATACGGCGGTGTGCTGGCGGTGGTGGGCGACGACCACGCCTGCAAGTCCTCCACCCTGCCGCACCAGAGCGACCACATGTTTATCGGCGCCACCTGCCCGGTGCTCAATCCCGCCGGGGTGCAGGAGGTGCTGGATCTCGGTATCTACGGCTGGGAGCTGTCCCGTTACTGCGGCTGCTGGGTGGGCATGAAGGTGATCACCGAGAACTGCGATGCCGCCATCTCCGCCGAGATCGATCCCGGCCGGGTGCAGATCGTGCTGCCGGAGGATTTCGAACTGCCTCCGGACGGCGTGCACGGTCGCTGGCCCGATACGCCGCTGGCACAGGAGCAGCGGCTGCAGCGCTACAAAATCTATGCGGCGCTGGCCTTTGCCCGGGCCAACAACCTCAACAACATCACCCTGGACAGCCCCAATGCCCGGCTCGGTATTGTCACCACCGGCAAGTCCTATCTGGATACCTTGCAGGCGCTGGACGACCTGGGCATCGATGAGCAGCTGGCCCAGGCCATCGGCCTGCGGCTCTACAAGGTGGGCATGAGCTGGCCGCTGGAACCCTCGGTGACCCACCAGTTTGCCGAAGGGCTGGAGGAAATTCTGGTCATCGAGGAGAAGCGCAGCGTCATCGAGGACCAGCTCACCGGACAGCTCTACAACTGGCCGGTGGACAAGCGTCCCCGGGTGGTGGGGGAGTACGATGAGAACCGCGAACTGCTGGTCACCAACCTCGGCGAGTTGACCCCGGCGCTGATCGCCCAGGTGATCGCCGCGCGCATTCGCCGTTTTTACACCAGTGAGCGGGTGGAGAAACGGCTGGCGTTCCTGCAGGCCAAGGAGCACTCCCTGTCCGTCAAACCGACCTTGCTGGAACGCAAGCCCTGGTACTGCTCCGGCTGTCCCCACAACACCTCCACCGTGGTGCCGGAGGGCAGCATGGCGATGGCCGGCATCGGCTGTCACTACATGGTGCAGTGGATGGACCGCAACACCTTCACCTTTACCCACATGGGCGGCGAGGGCGCCAACTGGATCGGCCAGGCACCGTTTACCGACAACAAACACGTGTTCCAGAACCTCGGCGACGGCACCTACTTTCACTCCGGTCTGCTGGCGATCCGCGCCGCGATTTCCGCCGGGGTCAATATCACCTACAAGATTCTCTACAACGATGCGGTGGCCATGACCGGCGGCCAGCCGGTGGACGGTGTGCTCAGTGTCGATCGCATGGTCTACCAGTTGCGCGGCGAGGGGGTGAAACGCATTGCCGTGGTCTCGGATGATCCGGGTCAGTTCGGCGGGGATTTCCCCCATTTCGAGGAATTGACCATTGATCACCGCGACAACCTGGATGCCATCCAGCGCGAACTGCGGGAAGTGGCGGGCACCAGCGTACTGATCTACGTGCAGACCTGTGCCGCCGAAAAGCGCCGTCGCCGCAAAAAAGGCATTCTGGACGACCCGCCGAAACGGGTATTCATCAACGAGCAGGTGTGCGAGGGCTGCGGTGATTGCGGTGTCCAGTCCAACTGCCTGTCGATTATTCCCCGGGATACCCCGCTGGGTCGCAAGCGCACCATCGATCAGTCCGCCTGCAACAAGGATTACTCCTGCCTGAAGGGGTTCTGTCCCAGTTTCGTCACCGTGCACGGCGGCCGGGTGCGCAAACATATCGGCCTGGAGCGGGACGACGACTGGGCGGAACTGCCGCAACCGCAACTGCCGGCGATCTCGATTCCCTACAACATCATGGTGGCGGGTATCGGCGGCACCGGGGTGCTGACGGTAGGCTCGGTGCTGGGTATGGCGGCCCATATCGCTGACAAGGGCACCTCGGTATTGACCCAGACCGGCCTGGCACAAAAGTTCGGCTCGGTCACCAGCCACGTGCGCATCGCCAATCAACAGAGCGACATTCACGGGGTGCGCATTCCCGCCGGCGATGCCCATTTGCTGCTGGCGGCCGATCTGGTGGTCGCCACCGGGCAGGAAGCGCTGGCCAAGGTCAACAGCGAGTTTTCCTCGGCGGTGGTGAACAGCCATGAGTCGCCCACCGCCGAATTCACCCACAACCCGGATGCGCCATTTCCCTACCGGGACATGGCCCAGGCTCTGCGGGACGAAACCGGCGGCGAGCGGAGCTGGTTTATCGATGCCACCGCCCTCGGCACCGGGCTGCTGGGGGATGCCATCAGCGCCAATATGCTGCTGCTTGGCTACGCCTGGCAACTGGGTTTGATCCCGTTGCCCCGGGACAGTATTGAGCAGGCCATCGCCATCAATAACGTGGCGGTGGCAATGAACCTCGACGCCTTCACCTGGGGCCGCCGTTACGCGCTGGCCCCGGAGCGGGTGATGGCCCTGGCCGGGGTGAAGCAAGCGGAACCCTCGCCCCCTGAAGCGACACTGGATGGGCTGATCGACTACCGCTATCACCTGCTGCTGGACTACCAGAATCACGCCCTGGCGGATCAGTACCGCGAGATGGTGGAAACCGTGCGCGCGGTGGAGCTGAATCGCTTTCCCGGCTGTGTGGAGGAGGATATGGCCCTGACCCGGGCGGTGGCGCTCAACTATTACAAATTGCTGGCCTACAAGGACGAATACGAAGTGGCCCGCCTCTATACCAGCGGTGAGTTCGAGCGCCAGTTGCAGGAGGAGTTCGAGGGCAATTTCAAACTGCGTTTCCACCTGGCGCCGCCCATTTTTGCCCGCCGCGATTCGCGCAGCGGACATCTGCTGAAGCGGGAATTCGGCGGCTGGATATTGCCCTTGTTCCGGGGGCTGGCGAAACTGCGTTTCCTGCGCGGCAGCGTCTTTGACCCCTTCGGTTACAGCGCCGAACGCAAGATGGAGCGCCAGTTGATTGCCGATTACCAGGAGCTGGTCGACCAGCTGTTGGCGGGCCTGTCCCGGGACAATTATCAAAACGCCGTGGAGCTGGCGGCACTGCCGGAAAAAATCCGCGGCTTTGGCCATGTCAAAGCACATAACCTGACGCGTGCGCGGCAACAGCAGGCACAGTTGCTGGCCGCATTTCGGGCGGAGCCGGTAAAAATTGTCGAGCCGGGCCAGGCTGTCGCCGACATGGTGCTATCACCTACAGGAGAAGACTGATGAGTGTCTTTAGCCACCCCGATTACGACGGCCATGAAAAGCTGGTGTTTCACCGCGACGCCGACACCGGCCTGCAGGCGATTATCGCCATTCACAACACCCATCTGGGCTGTGCCCTGGGGGGCTGCCGGATGTGGCCCTATGCCAACGAGGATGAAGCCATTGCCGATGTGCTGCGGTTGTCCAGGGGTATGACCTACAAGGCGGCCATTACCGGGCTGAACCTGGGCGGTGGCAAGGCGGTGATTATCGGCGACCCCCATGTCGATAAGACCCCGGAACTGTTGCGCGCCATGGGCCGGCTGGTCAACAGCCTGCAGGGAGAGTATGTGACGGCCGAGGACGTGGGCATCGGTGAAGAGGATGTGCTGACCATGGCCGCCGAAACGGAGTTCGTGACCGGTTTCGACCACCGCAGCGGGGCCAGCGGTGATCCCTCGCCGTTCACGGCCTACGGGGTATTTCGGGGCATCGAACAGGCGGCGCGCTTCCAGTTGGACTGGGATACCCTCGCCGGCATGCGGGTGGCGATCCAGGGGGTCGGCAAGGTCGGCTACGAGCTGGCGCGACTGCTGACGGAGGCCGGTGCCCGGGTCTATGTCGCGGATATCTTTCCCGATAACCTGAAGCGTGCGGTGGCCGATCTGGGGGTGATTCCGGTCTCCCCGGAAGAGATCCTGCGCCAGCCCGCCGAGGTGTTTTCACCCTGCGCCATGGGGGCGGTGTTGAATGCGCGGAGTATCCGTGAACTGGGGGCGCCCATTGTCGCCGGCTCCGCCAACAACCAGTTGGATACCGAGGAGGATGGACATCGTCTGGCGGCTTCAGGGGTGCTCTATGTGCCCGACTACGTGATCAACTCCGGTGGTTTGATCGAGGTGTATTACCAGTACTTTGGCGCCGATCGCCAGGAGGTGCTGCGCCATATCGACCGGGTCGCAGCCGAAACCCTGCCGCAGATATTCCGCATTGCCGCAGCGGAAAATGCCGCGACCAGTGAGGTGGCCGATCAGCTGGCGAGGGAGCGTTTTATGAGCCGCCCGCTGGCCCATACGGATGCGGCCTGAGCAATGACCGGGCTATAATCTCCGCCAGTGAGCAAACGATACTTCAAGAGCCCCGGCCGTGACCGACGACGATAGCAGTTTATTTCGCGAGCAGATGGGCGACGTCACCCCGTTGAGCAAACCGGCGGATCGCGTTGCCCGGCAAAAAACCCCTGAGCAGACCCCCGGCCTCGAGCTGCGCAGACGCGCCGCCCAGCAGGAGATCGCCAGGGCTGCCGACGGGTTGTGCTCGGAGGAATATATTCCCATGGTAAAACCCCGGGATGTATTCGAGTTCAAGCGAGAAGGGGTGCAGCACGGGGTATTCAAGAACCTCAGGCAGGGCAAATACAGTATCGGCTCAAGGCTCGACCTGCACCGCTTGACCGTGGAACAGGCGCGGCAACAGGTTTACCAGTTTATCCGGGACTGTGTGAAACACGATATCCGCTGCGGGCTGATTACCCACGGTCGCGGTGAAAATCGCGACAAACCCGCCCTGCTGAAAAGCTGTACCAACCAGTGGTTGCGACAGCTGGACGCGGTGCTGGCCTTTCACAGTGCCCAACCCCAGCACGGCGGCACCGGCGCCACCTATGTGATGCTGCGGAAAAACGAGCAAAAACGCACTGAGAACCTGGAGCGCCACCACAAGGGCCGGAAGTTTCGCGGCTGAGGATATCCGCAACGGGAAAGGCGTGCTGCTATTGCTTGCGCTTTAGCAGCAGCGAGTCGATGCCATTGCCGGCGAGACGGTTGCGGGCTTCGCTGACGTCGCCATGACTGGTGAACGGTCCCACCAGCACCCGGTGCCAGGTTTCGCCCTTGCGCGGGCTGACGGTCTCGATACTGGCACTGAGGTTGAGCAGCAACAGCCGGGCGCGCAGGCTGTCGGCATCCGCACTGGCCTTGAACGATCCCACCTGCAGCAGGAACACTTCGTTGGCGGTGACTTTCGGTTCGACTACCGGTTGTTGGCTGCCGGATTTTGGTGCCGGGGCATCCGGTACGATCACCTCGGTTTCCCGCAGCAGGGTATAAAAATCAAAGTGGGGCTTGTTGCCCGATTCTTCCTGGACGGGCTGTTCAGCTGGCGCCGCCGCGGTGTCCGTATCCGGGGTTTTGGCGAGTTGGAACAGGACGGTGAGCAACGCGCCCACCAGTATGCCGGCCAGCAGCCACAACCAGCCGGGCGCACCCTGCCTGGTCGGCCGACTCTTGCGGGCGCTCGGCCTGCTTTGGCCGCGATGACTAGACTTTTTTGCGTAATCCCGGGTCATGGGGCGGACGGAACTCCTTTGCTGGGCGCCATTGTATGGATAACGGCGAACCTCTGCCAGTGCTTCAGAACAACAGTCTCTATCAGCTCATATCCTGGGGGTCGATGTCCACCGACCAGCGTATTTTTGCCCCCAGGGATGACTGTTCAAGGGCCGTGCTGAGCGCGCTCATCAACTGCTGCAACTTGGGCCGCTCCCGGCAGGTGATGCTCAGTTGGTGGCGGAAACGGCCGTTGCGCTTTTCCATTGCCGCCGGCAGCGGCCCGAGGTAACCCGTGTCCGGGCTGGCGGGCAGCAGTTGTTCAGCGCATTGGCGGGCGTACTCCAGGAAGGTCGCCGCTGCCCGGCCGTCGGGAGCCTCGGCCCGCAGCAGTGCCATATGCCGGAAGGGGGGCAGTTGCGTCAGGCGCCGTTCCGCCAGCAGCATCTCACTGAAGGCGCGGTAATCCTGCTGCACCAGGGTGGCGATCAGCGGGTGTTCGCAGTGGTGGCTTTGCAGGATCACGGTGCCGGGGTGGTCCCCACGTCCGGCCCGGCCCGCCACCTGGGTGATCAATTGCCCCATTTTTTCCGGGGCGCGAAAATCGGCGCTGAACAGCCCGCCGTCGGCATCGAGGATCGCCACCAGGGTGACATGGGGGAAGTGGTGGCCCTTGGCTAGCATCTGGGTGCCGAGCAGTATGCAGGGCTGGCCGCCGCTCACCCGGTCCACGACGGCCTGCATGGCCTGCTTGCGGCGGGTGGTGTCCCGGTCCACGCGGATGACGGGATATTGCGGGAACAGCACCTGCAGGGTTTCCTCGCTGCGTTCGGTGCCCTGGCCAATACATTGCAGTTGGGCGCTGTGGCAGTCGGGGCAGTTGCCGGGCACTGGATGCTGGTATTCGCAGTGGTGGCAGATCAGCCGGTTGATCTGGCGGTGCACGGTGAGCCGCGCCTCGCAGCGACGGCAGTTGGCGATCCAGCCACACTGATGGCAACTGAGGGTCGGTGCAAAGCCCCGGCGGTTGAGGAATACCAGCACCTGGTTGCCCCCGTCGAGTTGCTGTTGCATGGCCTCGATCAGTTCCCGCGAGTAGCCCGCCGACAGGCGATGCTGGCGGATGTCCACGGTTTGCCAGCGCGGTTGCTGTGCCGTTCCGGGCCGTTGGGACAGCACCAGCCGGCTGTAACGCCCCTGCTGGCAGTTGAGCAGGGATTCCAGCGAGGGGGTGGCCGACCCCAATACCAGCGGCACATTCTCCCGGTGGGCGCGGATCACCGCCAGATCCCGGGCGGAGTAGCGGAAGCCGTCCTGCTGCTTGAAGGAGCTGTCGTGCTCCTCGTCGACAATCAACAGGCCGGGGTTTTGCAGCGGGGTGAAAATGGCCGAGCGGGTGCCCAGAACGATGGCCGCCTGTCCGGTTCGCGCGGCATTCCAGGCCAGAGCGCGCTCCCGGTCGGTGAGGCCCGAATGGAGCACCGCCACCGGGCAGTTAAAGCGCGCCCGAAAGCGGCTGAGGGTCTGCGGTGTGAGACTGATTTCGGGGATCAATACCAGCGCCTGGCGGCCGTAGCGGACCACTTTCTCAATGGCCTGCAGGTAGACCTCGGTCTTGCCGCTGCCGGTTTCGCCATCCAGCAGGTAGCAGTGGAAGCCGTGCAGTTCGATGCTCTCCAGGGCCTCGCGCTGCTGGGGATAGAGGGGCAGCGGTGTCTCTGACAGCAGGGTTGCCGGGTCAAAAGGCTGCAACTTGGGGATGAGCTGTTCTACCAGCCCTTTCTGTTCCAGCTGTCGCAGTACCGGGGAGGCAACGCCCAATTGCTGGAAATCCGCTCGGCTCGCCGTCCCCCGTTCCAGCAAGTGCTGCAACACCTGTTGCTGGCGCGGCGCCCTGGCCAGCGCCGAGGGCGGCAGGCCCTTGCCGTGGGTGGTCAGCTGCCAGTGGCGATCAGCTGGCTCCGGCAGCGCCTCACCCTTGCGCAGCAGGGCGGGCAGGGCGGTGGCGAGGGCGTCGCCGACGGGGTGCTGATAGTAACTGGCCGCCCAGAGGCCGAGTTGTAGCAGCGGCTCCGGCAACAGCGGTTGTTCATCCAGCAATGCGCTGATGGACTTCAGCTTGTTGAGCGGCAGGTCGCTGTGGTCTGAAACTTCCACCAATACCCCGACCACAGTGCGCCGTCCAAAGGGCACCAGCAGGCGACAACCCGGGAGTGGTGCCGGCCCCGAATTTGCGGGCCACAAGTAATCAAACAGGCGCCGCAGGGGTGATGGCACGGCAACGCGGAGAATGGCGGAATGGGTCATCACTGTGAATTTTTGCTAAAACCTTGAAAGAGGGCCATTTTCTGGTAGTATTCGCGCTCCGTTTAAGGCGGCATACGGTGCCCGACAAATTACCAGGCATCCCGGAGGGTTGACGTTCAGTCAGCCAGCGTCGAATCGAGGAACGCAGTGTACCAGATGTATGCGGCGATCCCAGTGGACAACGACCGGGCTGAACAGTGATCGGGTTGCGGTGTGCAAGACACAGAGGCAAAGAGACATGAAATCAGCAATCCACCCGAATTATGGCGCGCTGACTGCTACCTGCAGTTGCGGCAATGTTATTGAAGTAGGCTCCACCCTGGTCGACAGCATCCACGTGGATGTCTGCTCGCAGTGTCACCCGTTCTACACCGGCAAGCAGAAGGTGGTGGATACTGGTGGTCGTATCGACCGCTTCAACAAGCGCTTTGCCGGTCGTTCCGCCAAGAAATAAGCTGTATATGCTTGCCTTTCGAGGCGACCGAAACGCGCCCCCGGCTGTTGCCCGGGGCGCGTTTTTCGTTGGTGCGTGTTTTTTCGGGCCGTTTGAGGCCGTCGCGGAAGCGCCGTGCGAAGCCTTTGCCAAGACCGAGAAAGTGGCTGTGGCGCAGATTTACGATGGCGACACCTTGAAACTCCGGGATGGCCGCAACATTCGGTTGATCGGCATCAACGCCACCGAAGTGGGCCACCGTGGTGCGTCCGACCAGCCCTTTGCCCGCGCAGCCAGCCGGGCAGTCGAAGACTTTGTGGCCAAGGCGGGCGAGCTGGAACTATTGCTCGATCGCCAGGCCAGCGACCACTACGGCCGCACCCTGGCGCACCTCTACAACGGGCGTGGTGAAAACCTTGAGCAATTCCTGCTGGCGCAGGGGCTGGCCTACCACGTGGCCATTCCCCCCAATCTGACCCTGGCTGCCTGCCTGGCGGCCGCCGAGCAGCAGGCCCGTATCGCCAAAAAAGGGCTGTGGGGCCATCGCGGCATCGCTTCGGTTCCCGCCGACCATATTGCCCGCGGCGGTTTCCAGCGAGTTCGGGGGAGGGTGACGGCCGTGGAGCGGGGCAAGCAGTGGCGGCTGTCCCTCGACAACCACCTCACGGCCATTACCTACCCTGAAAATCAGCAGTACTTTGACCCCTTGTGGTTTGATGCCCTGTTGGGGCGCCAGGTCGAGCTGCAGGGTTGGGTCTACCGCAGCCGCGGCGAGTGGCGTATCAAGCTGGAGACCCCCTACGCTGTGCTGATTCCGTAGGGAGATGCTGCTTTTGCGCAGGTTGGTCTGCTCTTCCGGTCGTTCCAGGCGATTCAGATAGTGGGTCCGCCGGTTGGCCGCCAGGCGAAAAGCACCCATCTGTTCACCGGTGCTGCGAGGCCCCGGATAAGCCGGCGGGTTTGCGCAAGGGTGGCATTTCTCGGCGGACAGTCTGTGGTGACAGTCGTGGGTGTCCTGTCCCCTGTAATCGGATTTTCCGGAGATGTTTGTCATGGTGGTTTGGGGTCATGTCGTGCGCCAACCTGCGACAATTTGTCGCATTGACGATTGCCTCCCGACCAGCAAAGATGCCGCCGCTGAATTCGAAGCATTTTCATGTCGGGGCGAATAATGAAAGCAAAGACCGCTGGGACCATACTGCCCACTCTGGCATGTCTGTTGAGTCTGTGTGCCATGGGTGTACAGGCGCACACCAGCGCTGTAACTGTACCGGAAGAAACCGGTGCGGGGGAAAACCTTGAAGAGGTGAGCGTCTGGGGCAAACCGGTCACCAGTCGCCAGGCCGGTTACACCAATCCCACCAGTCTGCTCACCCGGGAGAACATGGCCAGTATCAATGTGGCCACCACCGAGGATCTGGTGAAATACGAGCCGAGCCTGGTGATCCGCCGCCGCTTTATCGGCGATTCCAACGGCACCCTGGGGATCCGCGGTGCCAACATGTTTCAGACCAGCCGCTCCATGGTGTTCGCCGACGGGGTGCCGCTGCATTATCTGCTCGAGTCACGCTGGAACGGCGCGCCCCGCTGGACCATGGTGTCGGCCAGTGAAATCGCCCAGGTCGACGTGCTGTACGGGCCGTTTTCCGCTGAGTACAGCGGCAATGCCATGGGTGGGGTAGTGCTGATCGAGACGGCCATCCCCCAGCAGCGGGAATTTCATGTGGACTGGTCATCATTTACCCAGTCCTTTGACGAATACGGCTTCGACGAGAATCTGGACGGACACAAGGGCTTTGTCTCCTACGGCGACAAGATCGGCGATCTCAGCGTTTACTTCTCCTACAACCGTCTGGAAAACGATTCCCAGCCCCAGTCGTACTATTACGGCAGTTCCAGCAGCGCCCTGGGTCCAACGGCGGTAAGCGGTGCCATCGGCGGTGCGGATGAGCGCGGCGATGAACGCCTCTATTTCGGCGATACCGGCATGGTCGATACCAGCACCGACAACTACAAGTTCAAGGCCGGTTACGATTTTGGCGACTGGTTCGCCCTGCTCAACCTGGCCTATGAGGATCGCCATTCCGACACCGACTCCCCCAACAGTTACCTTCGGGATGCCGATGGCAACACAATCTGGGGCGGCGATGTTATCCAGGACGGTCAGCAGTTTAATGTGCCCGGCAGTCGCCTCAATGTCAGCGAGCAGGATCGCCGCAGTCTCTCCCTGGGGTTGCGCCTGAAGGGTGATCTGACGGACAACCTGGCGGTGGAGACCAATCTCAGTCACTTCGCCATTATCGAGGACGAGACCCGCAGCTCCGCCCTCAACCCCGCCCACCCGGACTACACCCCGGCTGGCCAGATATTGGATTACGACGACACCGGCTGGCAGACCGCCGATATCAAATTCACCCTGGACGAGGTCGGCCTCGACGGCATGCAGTGGGTGGCGGGTCTGCGCTACGAAACTTACGAATTGAATACCAGGGTCTACGATTCCGATAACTATGTCAGCGGTGACAAGACCGACGCCGTCAGCCGCAGTGGTGGGGAAACCGATATTGCCGCTGCCTTCCTGCAGCTCAATTGGGATATCGATGAGTACTGGTCCATGGCCCTGGGCGGTCGCTATGAATCCTGGGAGAGCAGCGACGGCTACTATTCGGACGACGATGCCATGACCCCGGGGCTGGATGTGGTCAAGGTGCCGGGCCGTTCGGAAAACAAGTTTTCGCCGAAGTTCTCCCTCGGCTTGCAACCGAATGAGCTGTGGACCTTCCGCTATTCCATCGCCAGGGCCTACCGTTTCCCCATCGTTGAGGAACTGTTCAGTCAGTACCAGGCCTACAATGCGGTCAGCGAGTCCAATCCCGCGCTCGAACCGGAGGACGGCCTGCACCACAATTTCATGATCGAGCGGGCCATCGATCAGGGCTATGTGCGCGTCAACCTGTTCTGGGAAGAGATTGAGGACGTGATCGAATCCCAGGCCACCACCCTGCCGGGTGGCTCGTCGATCCGCACCTTTGTGCCGGTGGACCAGGTGAGAACCCGCGGCGCCGAGTTGATTGTCAACGGGTCCGATGTGCTGGTGGCGAAGCTGGATGTGCGCTTCAACCTGACCTGGACCGACTCGGAGATCCGTGAAAACGATGCCGACCCCACCATCGTCGGCAATGAGTCTCCGCGCATGCCGGAGTGGCGCGGCAACCTGCTCGCGACCTATCATGTCACCCCCCGCTGGGATCTGGGTGGCAGCCTGCAATACGCTGCCGACAGTTACGGCAGGCTGGACAACAGCGACAATGAAGAGCGGGTGTACGGTGGCCAGGACGGCTTTATGTTTGTCGGGCTGAAAACCAGCTATCAGTGGGACAAACACCTGAAGCTGAGTCTTGGGGCAGACAACCTGTTTGATGAAACCGCCTACGTGGCGCACCCCTGGCCGGCGCGCACCCTGTATTTCAATGTCTCCTATGACTGGTAACAGCATGTTTCAGCGCAGCCGTGGTATCCGAGAGGGCGAGGGCTAGTATGTCGAGCGGTTTTGCCCCAGTGGTAAAAGCCTCCGCCGTTTACCGCACCCTGTGGCGGTGGCACTTCTATGCCGGCCTGTTCTGTATCCCCTTTATCCTGACCCTGGCCATCTCGGGTGCCATTTACCTGTTCAAGCCGCAATGGGATGCCCTGGCGAATCGCCCCTATGAGCAGTTGCCCGTCAGTGCTGCCAGAACAACGGCCAACGCCCAGATTGCGGCGGCACTCAAGGCGTTTCCGGGCAGCCGCTTTGTCAATTACCAACTGCCGTTGCACGATCGGCAAGCGGTGGTGATCACCCTGCTCAACCAGGGGGTGCAGCGGCTGGTCTATATCAACCCCTATACCCTGGAGCCGTTGCACAGCATCAATGTGGACGACCAGTTTGTGCAGCAGGTGCGCACCTTCCACGGCGAGTTACTGGCGGGCAATCCGGGGTCGATATTGGTGGAACTGGCGGGTTGCTGGGCCATCGTGCTGATACTGACCGGGCTGTACCTGTGGTGGCCGCGCAACAGCCGGGGACTGGCGGGGGTGCTGTACCCGAGGCTTCGCCAGGGCCAGCGGACGTTCTGGCGGGATTTACATGGGGTTACCGGCATTTGGCTGTCGGCGTTTGCCCTGTTCCTGCTGGTGAGCGGACTGCCCTGGACACTGGTTTGGGGCACGGCTTTCAAGGAATTGCGTCAACTGGGGCAGCAGCCGGTACAGCAGGACTGGACCCTGAGCCGCGCCCAGGAGCACCACCACGGCGCCGGGGCGAAGGAACTCCCCATCGACCTCAGTGAGGCGTTGTTGCGCGGCGCCGTTGCCCTCGATCTGGCTCCGCCGGTATTGTTGCTGCCCTCCAGGGAAAACCCCGCCATCTGGAAGGTCCAGTCGCAACACCAGAACCGCCCGCTGCGGGTCGACGCCTGGCTGGAGCAGTCGACCGGGCAGGTTGTGCGCAGCGAATCCTTTGCGCAACGGCCGCCGCTGGATCGGGTGATCGGTATTGGCGTGGCCGCCCACGAGGGGCAATTGTTCGGCTGGTTTAATCAGTTGCTGGGCGTGTTGACCGCGCTGGGTTTGGTGTTGATGAGTTTGACCGGTCTGGTGTTGTGGCAACGGCGCCGACCGGCGGCGGGTCTCGGTGCGCCAGTGCCCATGGCGGATACCCGGGCGGGCAGGGTGGTCGGCGGGGTAATCCTGTTGTGCGCCCTGCTGTTGCCGGTGCTGGCGGGGTCACTGTTGGTATTGTGGTTGGCGGAAATTCTGCTGTTGAAA
>NZ_JBFHQR010000038.1:0-17574 GCF_041592135.1 Porticoccus sp.
ATCCAGGCCGATGAGCATGTTGATCGGATGCCCGGACCAACCCCTGAAGCTGACCAGGTCCACTGACTGGAAGGCGTAGCCCAGTAGTTCATCGCCTTTGAACACCGGCCAGACGGGGACATCCTGTTGTTTTTGACCGATGGTGGTGGCATCCGGGAAGAGTGCGGTTATTTCTTTATCCAGCTGGCTGGTGAGGTTCTCTGCCGATGCTGCGGCTGTAGCGAAGAGCGTCTGAACTAGCAGGCAGGCGGCCAAAAGGCAGAATGCAAAAAAGCATGGCACAACGCTAAGCGGCCTTTTCGGTGAGGACATTGCTCGGTTACGGACGGCCATCTGTGTTGTCTTCACCCTCATGAAGATCGGAAACACTTGCAGCTGAAGCAGGCGCAGGTTGAATTATCAATTCCTGCGATTTTTTGTTGTTTCTGCGGTCGTGCTGCATCCTGAAAAAGCAGTTTTTATCTGTTCTATTTCCGGGTATATCCGTAGTAACGGAAATATTCCGGACGTCAAAAATTTTATTTTGTTTAAATTATCTGTCAGGCATCGCCTGGTGGGGTATGGCCGCCGCGGCACGCTGGTCGCGACAGCCATATCCTATTTGTGATGACAGGGTTCTAACATCACAGCTCATCAAGAATCTGTTTCCGTTTGACCGCATATTCTTCGTCACTGACAAGCCCTTTTTCGCGCAAATTGTTCAGGGAGACCAGGCGCTCCTCGGCTGATTTAACCGGTGCGGCCACCGGCATGGTATAACCCGGTATCGGTTGTCCCATGATCTCTTCAATTTCCTTGCGTTTGCGCAGCATCTCGTTTTGTTTGGCGGCTTCTTCTCTGGTCGCATAGGCATTGGTTGCTTTATGCAGGTCGATCACAAACCAGTCGCGGCGGATGCCATTTTGGATTCTGTTTTCAATGCCGTTGACTTCCAGTGTGGTGTTACGGAAGGCGTCTGATCCGGAAGAGGGCTTTGAGCGGTTGCCGTGATCAAGGTTGTAAGTGACGATCCCCGCATTGCTCGGATCGTAGGCCGCCTCATAACCAATGTTCCTGACCCGGTCGAAGTCACCCAGAATCAGGTTGAGTCGGCCCTGCTTGTAAAATGCCCGACCGGCGATGAAATAGGCGTCTTTCTTCAGGCCGAGCAGTTTTGCCTCGGACTTTTCCATGGCGAAAATAATGTCCTGTCCCGGCGTTACGCCCTTGAAGCCCTCGGCGAGAGACTTGCTCAGGAGGGCTATCTGTTCATCCGTAAAAACGGCAGTGGCACCGGAAGCCGTGCCCGTATCCTTAACCTTCAGTAGCGACAGGGCAATTCTGATTTCATTCTGATCGAGTTCGACCGGGTGATCGTTGGCACCCTGGCTGGCGGTATCCTGTTTGGCATATTTGATGTAACGGTTGGGGCCGTCTTCCCACAGAACACGGTCGATATCGTCGCTGTCACTAAAAAATCCCACATTGAGGTTGTCGAAAAAACTCAGCGCCAGCACAGGCTCAACGCAGATGAGGGCGAGTAAGGGAACAAGGAATTTCTTCATAAACTTCATCATTATGGGCTCTCTTGTTTAAGGCTAAGTTTTCAGGTTGAAGTGAGTTGTTATCTCCTCAAAAGAATTCAACACCCGTCACATCAACCAATTGTTATGAACCACTTATTTTGCTCTGCGAAACGATAATCCCTATTAATGACACCGTCTATCCTGTTTGAAAATGTATTGCCTGGGGGACGCTTGCAAGCTGTTTAATTTATCCTTTCAAGGCCTGGTATTCAGCACTGAGGATGGCATCCACACTTGAAAATATTTCTGGGTGTCTTACCAGCGTCTCTCTCGGTACGGTTTTCAAGCGTCCGGCTGACTTGGCGGCCACGCCCCTGGAAACCTGCTCTATGCGAATGGCCAAAAGGGCGCTTGCGTAACGGTGCTTTCCCGCCAGCTGATAGAGATAGGATACAGAGTGATTGCAAACTGAAGCCAGTTCAGCGCGTTCTCTTTTCGAGGCGACTCGTAAAAAATCTCCTAATTCCATACCTCTGTACTCCGCCTGTCATGGCAATCGGTTAATTAGCAGTGCTAATACTGCGGGCCAAATTGACTTTATTTATGTTTCTTAAAAATTAGATCTATTCGAATTAAATCTGCATAAAACGATTTCAGACCCTGTGCCTATTTAGGATTCTGAGGGAGTGCTTGTCCATGATGATTACTTCATAGCAGTTAGCTTTGCTTTGATGTTTTAGTAAGGCGGTGGGAAAAAGCCTATGCACTGCTAGCGGTTGCAAGTGTTGTTGCCGTCAGGAAGGTGAGGCTTTGCACATTTTTTAATCCTTAAAATAACTTTGGGGTGAGTTCTTATGCAAAGACACAATAAAGTTTCAAAACTGCGCACGGCGTGCCTGATCGCCGCAGTGTCCTGTGGGTATATTTCACAGGCCGCTGTGGCGGATGAGCCCGTCAAGCCATCCTGGAATATCTCCGGGTGGATTAACGAGAGCATGTCTTACTACGACGATGGCGAAGGCAGCGATATGGTGCAGCTCTCGGATAACGGTACTACCCTGGGTAGCCGTATCACCTTTTCCGGTACTGCCGATCTGGCCTCGAATCTGAACGCCGGTTTTGATGTCACCATTGAGCCATTCTCCGGTAATTCAAACTTCCTGGGAAATAATGCTGGCCAGATTACGCCGTTGGTCTTTTCCAACCAGGATAATCTGGATCAGTTTAATGGTGGTGATATCGGCCTGCTGGGCAGCAGCGTTTACTTTGGCGGCGACTGGGGTAAGGTGACCATGGGTCTGCAAAGTATGCCGACGGATAACATCGGTGTACTGGGCGATCCCTCCATGACCATCTGGTCGGGCGTGGGCGCCATGTTCCGCGGCTCCGGCTTTTTCCTGCGCGGTGCTGAGGGCTCCATGCTGACCGGTGGTGGCACCTGGGGTAACTTTATCCAGTGTATGACCATCCCAGGCCTGGGCATCGGTATTGACTGTAACGGGGTGTACCGCAACGGTATCCGCTATGATCTGCCCTCCCTTGGCCCGGTCAGTATTGCGGTGGGTTATGCCAACGATGATATCTACGATATCGCCGCTAAGGTAAACGGCAAACTGGGTCGCCTGGATGCCAAATTCCATATCGGTTACGCGTACAATGCCGACGGTGGCGCGAATGTCGCTGATGAGACCAACCCCGAAGCCGACACCGACACGGAAATGCTGACCACGCAATTTGGTCTGATGGATCCGGAAACCGGTCTGTTTGGTGCCGTTACCTGGCAGCACGAAGAAGCCAGTGGCGATGTCTCCGAGTTCGCTGAGGACGAGACCGATGCCTACTACACCAAGCTGGGTATCCGGAAAGCCTTTACCAGTCTGGGTGATACCGCCTTCTATGTGGAATACGGTCAATACAACGACCAGTATGGCGCTTTGGGTGCTCAAGGTGTTACTGGCTCCGAGGTGACCCGCACCGGCGCGGCACTGGAACAGTATTTCGGCAGCAAAGTGATTCTGTACGGAAAATACGAGCAGCTGGATCTCGATGTTGAGGGCTCGGACGCGGTTGAGGATGTCTACAACGACATCGACAAGCTGAACCTGTTCTCGCTCGGTGTCACCTACTTCTTCTAAGACCAGGGCGACCGCGTCAATAAAAATAATCCTATAAAAGGAAGGGAGTTAAACAAATGAATACTTCTCGAGTTAAAAAAACCAAGAAGGTGGCCAAGGTAGCAGCCTGTGCTTTATCGCTGCTGGGTACGCTCTCGCTGACCGCTTTTGCAGCAGACAACCCCAATAACTGGCCGGAATATTACCGGGACTCAAACGCCTGGCGTTACAGTCCCCTTGACCAGATCAACAAGGACAATGTCAAGAAGCTGAAAGTGGCCTGGATTCACCAGCCCGGTGATATTCAGATGGGTCTGCAGGCAACGCCGATCGCCATTGACGGCGTCCTGTATTACGTTGCCGCCAACAATAACGTCTATGCCGTGGATGGCAAGACCGGCGAGACACTTTGGCACTACCAGCCGGAACTGGACCCGGAGAGTGCCACCAGCTTCTGGGCAGCCCAAAGCCGCGGCGTATCAGTGGGTTTCGGCAATGTTTATCTGGGTAGTCTCGACGGGCGCTTTATCGCCCTCGACCAGAAAACCGGTAAGGAAAAGTGGTCCACGCAACTGACGGATTTTCATAACTGTCGCGGTTGTAACTTTTCTTTCCCTCCGCAGTTGGCCGGCGATATTCTCTACAGCGGTCACACCGGTGGTGACCAGCCACAGCAGGGTAAAATCTTTGGTGTGAATGCCAAAACCGGCGAGCTGGTCTGGACATTTAAAGCCATCAAGGATGATCCCAAAAGCTGGCCCGGTGACAGTGGCAAGGTGGGCGGCAGCGGTGCCTGGATGCCGGGTGTGTACGATGCCAAAACGGGTACCATCCTGATCGGTACCAGTAATGCCGCGCCAGACTTCTTCAGTGAAGGCCGCAAGGGCGATAACCTGTATTCGGCGTCTATCCTCGCGCTGGAAGGCAAGACAGGCAAGTTGAAGTGGTACCATCAGGAAGTGCCGCACGACAGCTGGGATTATGACTCCGCTTACGAGATCATGACCATTGAGCACGAAGGCAAGGAACTGCTGGTTCACCTCAACAAGGGCGGTTTTGTCTCGGTTCTCGATAAGGCCACCGGTAAACCCCATAACATCTGGAAATTCACCGACAACGCCAACTGGGTTGACAGTGTGAACCCCAAAACCGGTGAGCTGATTGGCCGCAAGAATCCGGTTGCCGGTGTGGAAGCTACCTTCTGCCCGTCGGTACTGGGTGCGCGCAGCTGGAACCAGGCGGCCTATAACCCCAATACCAAACTCTGGTATTCAAACGGTTGGGACTTCTGTAATACCGTTGTTCCCGCTGCACAGGATCCGGAACAATTGGGTTGGGCTGGGGTTTACTTCGGTATTTCAAAACTGGAGCTGATTCCACCGCCCGGCAAGAAGTCCGGCTCTGCCCGTCTGGATGCTCGCGACCCCATTACCGGCAAGGTTAAATGGTCCGTGGATTATCCGGTTCCAGGCATGAACTCGGTGCTGACAACCGCCGGTGGCCTCGTCTTTAACGGTGATGCCACAGGTATCTACAAAGCCTATGACGCTGACAACGGGAAGGAACTCTGGAGCTTTAATGCCGGTTCCGGTTTCCGTTCCGGTCCCATAAGCTACGGTGTCGATGGCAAGCAGTACATTCTGGTCCCCAGTGGTTTGGGTGGTCTGGCGCTGGGTTTTGCGACCGGTGCCTTCCCGAACCTGATTGGTCTGCCAGGTGGTGCAGCGCTGATTGCCTTCAGTTTGGAAGACTAAAATTTGTTTGGGTAATGGTGGAGAGGACGTGGCGTCCTCTCCACTTTTTCGATGAAAAGGAAGTAGCAACGTGATGAATTTGAGAAAAAATCTGACCGCTGGTTTGACTCATATCGGTTTGCAAGGACAGAAATCCAAGAAACCTGGCGCCACGGTTTTGGTCGGGGCCTTTCTGCTGTTGTGTGTCAGCATGGCGACCCTGGCAGGCGGTAATGCCGCGGTGGTGGAAGCGCCATCCGGTTCTTCGGCTGACCGGTTGGCGTCTGAAGAAATGATCAAGGCGGGGGAGCTGACATTCAGTCAAAATTGTACCTACTGCCATGGCTACCGGGGCATCGGTGGCAAGGCACGCAAAATGCAATGCCGTGATACCTATACCCCCGATTATGTGTTCACCACCATTTCAAACGGCAAACAGCGTGGCTCGCTGATTATGCCCCCCTGGAAAGACAGCTTTAGTGAAGAAACCCGCTGGCAACTGGTTGCTTATATTTTGTCCCTGAAAACATTGCCCGCCTGCAGTGAATAGGACGGAGTGCTTTCGGCAGCCGGATTAACCACAATACGAACAAGAGGTTCCGATGAAAAAGCTGGCAATGGGTTTCGCGCTCATCTTCTCACTGTCGACCGCGGTAGCGGGTGTTCAAGCTGCCGATCTCGCGCACATCAAGCAAAAGCAGTCGTTGAATATCTGTGTGAGCTACGACTCCCTGCCGTTCTCTACGTCAGATGATGGCCCCAACCCCGGACTGCATATCGAACTGGGGAGGCTGCTGGCCAGGGAGTTCGGCGTCTCACTGCAATTGTCGTGGGTAACCTTTCGCTACCAGGCCAAGTACACCAACTGTGATGCGTTTATGGGCGTTGCCATACTGGGTGATGAGGATGGCCCGATTAAGAAGACGGAACCCTATACCCGGATCGAAGTGTTGCTGGCTCACCAGCCGGGGAAAGGCCCGTATAAAACGATCGATGACCTGAAGGGCTTGAAAGTCGCCACCCCCAGTGCCTCGGCGGTGCACACCGTCTTGGTCAATAAACCTGTTGAGCTCTATGTCAGCATGTTGAAGGACACGGACATTCTCGACGCCGTGACTGAGGGTCGAGTGGATCTGGGGGTTGTGTCCAACGCCGGGCTCGGCTGGTACAGACATACCCATCCTGGCGTGGCGTTACAGTCCGAGTCATCAAAATTTATCCATCCCCTCAATGGCTATCCCGTGGCAATTGGCTTTAGACAGGCCAACCAGGAAACCGTTGATGAGGCTAACAGGGTGCTGACAAAGTTGCACAAAAGCGGTGAGTTGACGGCATTGCTCGAAAAATATGGCCTCGAGCCAATCGATAGAAAGTAGTGCGGTACTTGTCGTTGGGGACAGGGCGTCAGGTTGCACCAAGCCAGGGCTAATGGGGCATTCCACGTTGGCCATGGAGAACATAGCAGTCGGTCTCAAATGGTCCCGCCAGGGCCGAGCGGGGCCTTTTTCCGGCGATCGTTTTAGCACCGATAAATATAATCACATTGATAGATAAGGGCTTTTGTCAGTTGTGTTGAACAAAAAGTCAGTTACAGATGTCGTTTTCCTCTCCTTTGCCGGCTTGGCCGCTACGGCGTTTTGCCTGTTGGCGGTGCCCTGCTTTTCTGCCGGGCTGGAAAACAGTCCTGTGGTCGAGGAGGTGGAGGTGGTTGCGACAGCCCCTCGCCAGGGCCTGTCAGCTGAGGTCGACAGCCTGCCGATGCATGTGCAGTCCCTGAAGCTGGAGCTGGACGATGTCCAGAACACCCCGGCATTGGGTGACCTGCTCAGCCGTCGCTTTGCCGGTGTCACCCTGAACATGGCGCAGAACAATCCGCTGCAGCCGGATCTGCAATTCCGCGGCTACACGGCATCACCGCTGCTCGGGCTGCCCCAGGGTATTGCCATTTACCAGAATGGCGTGCGCGTCAATGCCCCCTTTGGCGAGACAGTCAACTGGGAGCTGCTACCCCTGGAAGCCATTGATCGGGTGGACCTGATTGCCGGTGCCAATCCCCTGTTCGGCTATAACAGCCTGGGCGGCGTACTCAACCTGCGCATGAAGAACGGCTTCAGTTTTGATGAATCCTGGCTGGGTCTGGGTGCCGGGGAATATGGCCGTCGACAGAACAGTTTCGAGTGGGGCGGCAACAACGGCTCCTCGGGACTGTATGTCTACGCCAGTGGTTTCGAGGAAGACGGCTGGCGGGATAATTCCTTCAGCCGGGTCAACAATATCTATTCGGCATACACCTACCGGGGCGAACAGCAGGAGCTGGAATTTTCGCTGCAGCTGGGAGAGGGTTCGCTGCGCGGCAATGGCCCGGCGCCGAAACAGCTTCTGGACGCCGAGGGTGATGATACCGTCTTTACCCACCCGGATATTACCGATAACCGGTTGGTGCAGCTGTCCCTGGAGCATCTCTGGCTGTTGGCTGATGATATGACACTGACTACCGGGCTGTTTGCCCGGCGCCTGGGAACACAATCCTTCAACGGCGACGGCACGGAGTATGAGGCCTGTGACTCGGGCGGAGATGAATGGCTGGTGGCTGAATTCAATGATGTGGATATGGATGGCGAGTGCAATGCCGCCATCGATGCCGATATCGAATACGTACTGGACCAGAACAGTCAGCTGGCGGATGGCGACCTGAACGCCATCAACAACCGCTCCCACATCGTGCAGCGGGACTGGGGCGGCGACATGCAATTTGAGTGGCGCCAGCCGCTGTTCGGCATCGATGCCCAACACCATGTCGGCACCCGCTTGAGTCGCGCCATTACCGAGTTCAAGGCGCAGGTGGAGCTGGCGGAACTGGCCGACGATCGCAGCACCCTTGGCAGTGGCAGTTTCGTGCCCGACGAGGCCACCGACATGCTGGCCAGCAGTACCACTGGCGGACTCTTTTTCGGCACCCAGCTGTTCCTGACGGAGCGACTGACAGCGACATTTTCTGGCAACTACCTGAAGGCCAATATCAAACTGGCTGATCGCAGTGGTCAACAGCCCGAACTTGAAGGGGATCACGATTTCCAGCACATCAGTCTGTCCACCGGCCTAAATTACCGGTTCACCGACAACCTGAGCGGCTACGCCGCCTATAGCCAGTCCATGCGATTGCCCACGGCAATCGAGCTGGCCTGTGCCGATCCCGCATTCGAGTGCAGTCTGCCCAACGCGTTCCTGGCCGACCCGCCGCTGGACAAGGTGGTGGTGGACAACTGGGAGCTGGGGATGCGCGGCAAGGCTGCCATTTGGCACTGGCAGGGTTCGCTGTTCTACAGCCGCAACCGCGATGACATCGTGTTCCAGAGCACCGGCGGCACCCAGGGCAATCGGGGCTTTTTTGACAATATCGACAGCACCGAGCGCATCGGCGTAAACCTCTCGGCTGGGGGTGAGCTGGAGAGGCTGTCATGGTTTGTCAACTACAGTTTTCTAAAAGCCGTCTATGGCGATGACTGGCAGGTCGCCAGCCCCAACCACCCGGACAATGTCGACGGACTGTTGTCGGTGGAAGAGGGGGATCGCCTGCCGGGGCTGCCGCGACACAGTCTCCAGGCAGAGCTGGAATATGCGTTGAACGATGATTTCAGGGTATCTCTGGAGGGGCAATTCATCTCATCCATTCATGTGCGCGGCGATGAGTCCAACCAGATGCGGGAGATTCCCTCCTACGCAGTATATGCGCTGTCCAGCCGCTACAACCTGAGCGATCGCCTTGTGCTGACGGCCAGAGTAGATAACCTGTTTGACCGCGAATATGCCAGCTTCGGGTTGCTGGGTGAACCGGACGAAGTACTTGGTGACGAGTTTGATGATCCGCTATTCCTCAGTAGGGGCGCACCGAGAATGGCCTCGATCGGACTCAGGTGGAAACTTTGACCAGGGTTGTGAAGTTATCATTGCAGTGGGTGAGTGGTATGAAAAAAAATAAACTGTTGTTAATCCTCTCCGCAGGTGCCATCACAGGCAGTTGTCTGGCGGCGGAGGTGTCGGCTCCGCCGACGGATGAATCCGCTGTTCCGATGGTGCTGGAAACCATTGTGGTGACGGGAACGCGCAGCGAGCAGGCCCTGGAGATGCTCGCCGGCAATACCGCGGTAGTGGATCAAAAGGCCTTGCAGTTGACCAGTCATACCCATATTCAGGAAAGCCTGGTACGGGTACCCGGTGCGAATTTCGCCAGGGGCAATGGGCAGGAGTATCTGCCCTCGCTGCGCTCTCCGGTGCTGACCGGGGCCGGCGGCTGTGGCAGTGTGCTCTCCGCGGTGGATGGCATTCCCCTGCGCGCCTCCGGTTTCTGCAATATCAACGAGTTGTTTGATGCCCATACGGAAATGGCTGAGCGCATTGAGGTGGTGCGCGGCCCGGGCAGTGCGCTGTATGGCGCCAACGCCATGAACGGCATTGTCAACGTCATCACACCAAACCCCACCCTGGAACCTGAATATACAATGGGCGTTGAGGGTGGTCCCCACGACTATATGCGGATGAGGTATTCCGCATCCGGCACCCAGGGTGCCCAGGGGTTTCGCGCCGATGTGTCCATGAGCCACGATGGTGGATACCGCGAGGATTCTGGTTTTGACCAGCAGAAACTCACCGTCAAGCACCTCTACAGCGGCGACGAGCTGAGGGTCACCTCGACGCTGTCGATGACCAACCTGAATCAGGAAACGGCGGGCTATATCGTCGGCAAGGACGCCTACAAGGACAGTCATCTCAAGAATGACAACCCCAACCCTGAAGCTTACCGGGATACCCAGAGCGTACACTTCTCCAGCCGTATGGATTACCAGTTGACGGATCGCGCCTTTGTGACGGTGACACCCTATCTGCGCTATACCGATATGGATTTCCTTCAGCATTTCCTGCCGGGGACCCCCCTGGAGGAAAACGGCCAGAAGAGTTTCGGCATCCAAAGCGCCTACCACAACAGGCTCAGGGATGATCTGACCATCGTCACCGGTGTGGACGTGGAATATACCTCGGCATTTCTGAAACAGAGCCAGGATGCGCCCACAGAAGGCTCTGCCTTCCTGATGGCGACGATTCCAGAGGGTAAGCACTACGATTACGAAGTCGATGCGTTGATGGCGGCGCCCTTTATTCATAGCAATTGGCAGCTAACCGACCGCCTGGCCATGACCGCGGGCCTGCGCTACGAGTTTGTCCGCTATGACTACGACAACCGTATGCTCGATGGCAGAACCGATGAAAACGGCATTCCCTGCGGCTTCGGTGGTTGTCGCTACAGTCGTCCGCCAGACAGGACCGACCGGTTTGAGAACTGGTCCCCCAAGCTGGGTTTTGTCTATGACCTCGCCGACAGTCACCAGGCTTATGTGAATCTGGCCCAGGGTTTTCGCGCGCCCCAGGCCACCGAGTTGTATCGTCTCGAGCGGGATCAGATCAAGGCACACCTGGATTCCGAGGAGCTGTTGAGTGCGGAACTCGGTTTCAGGGGACAAGTGGAAAGGTTGTCCTATGACGTGGCGTTGTTTGCCATGAAGAAACGCCATGAAATTTTTCGCGATTCCGACTTCTTCAATGTCGCGGATGGAGAGATTCGCTCCCGAGGCGTGGAGCTGGCCCTTGCCTATCAGTTCAATGAGCAATTTGATGTCGCCCTGGCCGCCAGTTACGCCGAGCATGAGTACAGCGACGACCGCCTTTCCGGCGGTATTGAAATTGATGGCAATGACGTGGATACGGCCCCACACCACTTTGGCAGTGCCCGGTTGGGATGGAATTTCCATCCCGCCGGCAGGGTCGAACTGGAATGGTTGAACCAGGGGGCTTACTATACCGATCCCGAAAATGAACACCGCTATGATGGTCACGACCTGCTGAACCTGCGCTCGAGCTGGCAGTTGACACCCGAGTGGAAACTGTCAGCCCGGATCACCAACCTGACGGACGAGGATTATGCCGAGCGGGCGGATTACACCAGTTTCAGTGGCGACCGCTATTTCCCGGGAGAGCCCAGGTCGTTTTATCTCGGGGTAGAACATACATGGTAAGGCCAGTCCCCCCGAGTAACGGGCGGGCTGTCCGGCCAGAAAAGAGTGATGAGATCAGGAGAGACGTCATGCAAACCGTGAAACCGTACCTTATACCCATGTTGTTCTGGCTCTGTGTGCCCCAGCTGGCGCTGTCGGCACCGTTTGCCTACGTTCCCAATGAGCAATCCGGCACCATCAGCATTCTCGATGTCGCGACGGATCAGGTTGTCCATACCCTGAAAGCCGGCGAGAAGCCGAGGGGCGTCGCCGCATCGCCGCTGGCCAATGGGCGTGTCTATGTAACAGATGGCACCAGCGGCAAGCTGTTGGCCTTTGATACCACCCTGCGCACCCTGGTGGGCACCGCCGAGCTGGGAAAATCCCCTGAGGGGGCCAGTGTCTCCCCGGATGGAACGCTGGTCGCCGCTGCCGTTGAAGAGTCAAACAGCATTGTGCTGCTCGATGGCAACACCCTGGAGCGTCTGGCGGAAATAGCCGTTAAGGGCGAGAACCCGGAACACGTGGTCTTTAGCCCGGACATGAAGTGGCTCTACGTCAGTGCCGAGAACACCAACAAGGTCGATATCATTGATCTCGCGGCGCGCCAGCAGGTGGACAGTGTCGAGGTGGGTGAAAGACCCCGCGGTATCGGCTTCCTGCCGGACAGCAGCCGCGCCTATGTGGCCTGTGAAGTGGCCAGCATGGTGTATGTGATCGACGTGGCCAGCCACGAGGTGGTGACGCCGATCAAGGCGGGCACCTTCTCGAATGGCGTGACCGTCAGTCCGGATGGCAAGCGGGTGTTCATTTCCAACGGCAAAGACGCATCGGTATCGGTGATCGATACCACCTCCAATGCCGTGATTGCCGAGATCCCGGTGGGCAAGCGCCCCTGGAATATGGCCATCGAGCCGACCGGCAAGAAGCTCTATGTGGCCAATGGCCGCTCCGACAGTGTCACGGTGATTGATGTGGAAACACTGAAGCCGGCGGGTGAGATCGCCGTGGGCGTGCGTCCCTGGGGAGTGGCCATTCAGTGAGGAAGGACCGCTATACCCTGACGGCCATTTTTTTCCACTGGGCCCATGTGCTGATCGTATTTTTTCTGTTGGGCTGGGGCTGGTATATGGTGGATCTGGCCAAGGGCAGTGCCGAGCGCACCTTTGCCTTTGGCCTGCACAAGTCCATTGGCATCATCGCCTTGCTGTTGTGGGTGGGCCGCCTGGCCTGGCGTGCCACCCATACCCCACCACCGCTCTATCCGGATGGCCGGGAGCTTGCCCGTCGGCTGGTCGCGGCTATTCACTGGTTGTTTTACCTGCTGCTGCTGTTGGTGCCCCTGACGGGTTACCTGTCCGCCTCCTTTACCAAGTACCAGACCAGGTTCTTCGGCATCCCGCTGCCCAAGGCCGGTTGGGAAGACCCGGCGATCAACGCGGTATTCAGCCAGATTCACCAGGGGTTGACTTGGGTTCTGGTGGCATTGATCGTGGCTCATGTCGCCGGGGCTGTCTTGTCCCACCTGAGGGGTGAGCCGGTGCTGGGCAAGATGTTGCCCTGGAAGTGACCTGAGGCCTCCGCCAGTGCCACGGCTGGCGGAGAACCCCGGAATTCAGGCGCCGATATTGCCCAGCGCCCGACTCAGGTTGTCGATGGTGCGGTCGATGTTGTGCAGCTTATCGAGGCCGAACAGCCCGATCCTGAAGGTGCGGAAGCCCTCCGGTTCATCACATTGCAGGGGTACCCCGGCGGCGATTTGCAGGCCCTCGGCGAGGAATTTCTTGCCGCTGTGGATATCCACGTCATCGGTGTAGCTGACCACCACTCCGGGGGCCTGGAAGCCCGCTGCGGCGACACTCTTGAAACCCTTGTCCGCCAGCAGTGCCCGGGCGCGGCGGCCCAGCTCCAGCTGTTCTTCCTTCACCCGGTCGAAGCCGTAGGCTTCGGTTTCCCGCATGGTATCGCGGAATGTCAGCAGGGCGTCGGTGGGCATGGTGGCATGGTAGGCGTGGCCGCCGTTCTCGTAGGCCTCCATGACTTGCAGCCACTTGCGCAGGTCGCAGGCGAAACTGCTGCTGTGGGTGTCATCGATGCGCTTGCGGGCCTCTGCGCCGAGCATCACCAGGGCGCTACAGGGGGAGGCGCTCCAGCCCTTCTGCGGTGCGCTGATCAGAATATCGACGCCCAGGGCCTTCATGTCCACCCACAGGGTGCCGGAGGCGATGCAATCGAGGACCAACATGCCGTCTACCGAGTGGACCGCCTCGGCCAGGGCGCGGATGTAATCGTCCGGCAACAGCATGCCCGAGGCAGTCTCCACATGGGGGGCAAACACCATCTGCGGTTTTTCCGCCTGGATTCGCGCCACCACGTCGTCGATGGATGCCGGAGCCAGTGCCGGTTGGGCGCTGTCGTCCACCGGCCGGGCCTTCATGACGATGCTGTCATCGCTGATACGGCCGGTTTCCAGAATCTGGGTCCAGCGGAAGCTGAACCAGCCGTTGCGGATGATCAGGCATTTTTTGCCGGTGGCAAATTGCCGCGCCACGGCTTCCATTCCGTAGGTGCCACCACCGGGAACCACCACCACGGCAGTGGCGTTGTAGACCTGTTTCAATGTACTGGAGATGTCGTTCATCACTTTTTGGAAGCGCTGGGACATGTGATTCAGTGAGCGATCGGTAAAGACCACTGAATATTCCAGCAGGCCATCGGGGTCGGTATCGGGGAGTAAGCCGGGCATGGGTGCTCCTTCTTGCCAGTGCATCATTATTGTCTGAGGCCGGTCAGTATATTTTAAGCGGGTGAAGATTCCCAAAGCTTGTCGTCGCATCGCTGCAATGCATGTGCTGCACAAACGCTTTGTCGAGAATGTTCCCTGTGGAGTGCCGCCCCGTTTCGGTCACTCAAAAACCGGCGGGCA
The DNA here is from genome assembly GCF_041592135.1 of Porticoccus sp. GTDB lineage: Bacteria > Pseudomonadota > Gammaproteobacteria > Pseudomonadales > Porticoccaceae > Porticoccus. Next base: position 14,326 of record NZ_JBFHQR010000038.1, read on the forward strand.
AGTCAAATCCTAGCGGGCCACAAAACTGACTGTGGGCCCCAAAAATGTCATCGAGTCGTACCGCGGGTCTGTTGATAACTCACTAAAAAATAGATAGTTTTAGTCGTTCTGCGGTTGATTTCAGGTTCTGTTTCATCCGCAGCTAATGCTGTATTAACCACATGTTAATGCGGTGGTTATTGACTAACAATAAAATGATGAAGGGTACTATGGCTAGATATATTGTGACGAAAACACCACAAGAAAATGGGGATCATATGGTGCATAACCTGGGCACCTGGTGTCCGGATTTGCCCGACTCTGTGGAGCAGAAATCGCTGGGAAATTTCCCCACCTGTCAGGCGGCAGTGAGGGAGGCGAAAAAGCACTTTGAGCAGGTCAATGGCTGCTTCAAGTGCTCTCGCCTCTGTCACAGCAGTCGCTAACCGGGTTTGGCGCGCAACAGGGCCATTATTTAATGGCCCTTTTTTATGGAGGGCATTCAATGGGGCCACTGCGGTCCAGCAAAGGCTTTTGGCCGGCCGGGCTTTTTCTATCGCCTGCCGCAGTCCGAACAGATAAAATTCCACGCTTTGCTATCCGCTGAAACGTTTTTCGATGAGGTTGTCGTAATGGAAAAGATGTTTGAAAACACCATGTATGCCACTCGCTGGTTGTTGGCACCCATTTATTTTGGGTTGAGTTTTGCGCTGCTGGCGCTCGCCATAAAGTTTTTTGCCGAGGTGGTTCATACCCTGCCGATGATTTTCAGTATGTCGGAAATGGACCTTATTCTGGTGGTGTTGTCATTGGTCGACATCTCTCTGGTGGGCGGTTTGATTGTGATGGTGATGTTCTCTGGCTACGAGAATTTCGTGTCGCAGCTGGATCTGGATGAATCCAATGACAAACTGAGCTGGCTGGGCAAGCTGGACACCAGTTCCCTGAAGAACAAGGTGGCGGCTTCCATCGTGGCGATTTCCTCCATTCACCTGCTGAAGGTGTTTATGAATGCCCACGAGATCGCCAACGATAAAATTCTCTGGTATGTGGTGCTGCACATGACCTTTGTGCTGTCGGCCTTCACGATGGGGTTTCTGGATCGCATGACCCGGCACTGATCAAGCTGTCGGCGGGTTTCGGTGCCCGCCGGACTTCGATTTCCTGTTAAAGGCTTGCCGGGCCCGCCACTGGGGCCGCCCCCATTCAAGCCTGCCCCAATTTGTGGCATTTTTGCCCGCCGGCAGGGGGTTTATCTTTCTCTGCAACGCTAACATCTTGAATTCTAACCGCGCTTATTCTTGGCACCATGTTTGCTTGGATCATTCTGGTATTCCTGATGCAATAATTCGTTGAGGTGATCAAATGAGCTTGTATGAAAAATTGGGTGGCGATGCCGCCGTGGATGCGGCAGTCAATATTTTTTACCGCAAGGTACTGGTGGACGACCGCATCAATCAATATTTTGATGGTGTCGACATGGCAGGCCAGGCGCAAAAGCAAAAAGCGTTCCTGACCATGGTGTTGGGTGGCCCGAACAGTTATACCGGCAAGGACATGCGCGAGGGGCACAAGCATCTGACCGGGCTGAATGATAGCCACGTGGATGCGGTGATCGAGTTGCTGGGTGAAACCCTGAAAGAGCTGGGTGTGGGCGATGAAGATATCGCGGAAGTGGCGGGCCTGGCCAACAGCGTTCGCGACGACGTACTGAATCGCTGAGTACGGCTATGGTAGTCGTTCGCTATAGCGATACGGAAGTTGCCGTCGCCGCAGGCGACACACTGCTATCCGCCCTGGAACGGGCGGATATCACAGTACCCAACAGCTGCCGGGCGGGTCTCTGCCATTCCTGTCTGATGGTGGCCCACAGCGGCCCGGTACCCGCCGCGGCACAGCGGGGACTGACCGCCCAGCAGGTGGCGCAGAACTATTTTCTCGCCTGTCAGTGTCATCCCCAGGAGGACATGGCGGTGTCCCTGGGGGGTACCGAACGGCGCCATGACGCCGTGCTGGTCCACAAGCAGCCGTTGAATGACGGGGTGCTGCGGGTGCGCCTGAAAACGGACATGCCCTGGTTTGCCGGACAGTACACCAGCGTCTGGAAAACCCCCGCGGAGGGGCGCAGTTTTTCCATTGCCAGTTTGCCGGAGGACGGGCAGCTTGAATTACATATCCGGCGCCGTCCGGACGGCTTGATCAGCAGTTGGCTGGAGCACGGGTTGCAGGAAGGCGACAGTTGCCAGTTGAGCGGGGCCCGCGGTTTTTGTTTCTACACCCCGGGCGAGGGCAGTGAAACCCTGCTGCTGGCGGGAACCGGGACGGGGTTGGCTCCCCTCTACGGGGTGGCGCGCCAGGCGCTGGCCAACCAACATCGCGGTGATATCCATCTCTATGCGGCTTCCGGCAGTCCCGAGCAGTTGTACCTGGTGGATGAACTGGCGGAGTTGGCGGAGCGCCACGACAACTTTCATTATCACCCGGTAGTGAAGTGCGCTGCGGAACAGCATCCTCGCCTGAATCAGGGGGATCTGGTGGACATCGTCAGCAGCCGCCACCACGACCTGAAACAGCATCGCGTCTACCTGTGTGGCGCGCCCGCCATGGTCAGGAAACTCCAGAAATTGAGTTTTCTGCAGGGGGCGGCAATGACCGATATCCTGGTGGATGCGTTTGAAGCGCCGGCCTGAGCCATGCAATTGACGCGTTTTACGGACTACGGCCTGCGGGTGCTGATTCACATGTGCAATCAGCCCCCGGGTACCCGTGTCGGACTGGACTTTCTGGCGGCGCATTTCAACATGAACCGCCATCACCTTTACAAGGTCAGTCAGCGCCTTTCCCAGCTTGGCTGGGTCGCCTCGGCGAGGGGTAAAAACGGGGGGATTGTGCTGGCGTCGCCAACCCGCCACCTGACCCTGGCGGATATCGTCTGGGAGCTTGAGGAAACGATGGCGCCCATCGACTGCGAGGGTATTGAGTGCCCCATCGCCAATCACTGTAAGTTGCAGGGGGTGCTGGGACTTGCCATTCAGGCCTTCCGCAATGTGTTGGCCCGGTATCAACTGGGCGACCTCCAGCAAAGTGACCTGCAAGTCATCAAAAAAGTGTTCAATGTGTCGTAATTGCCACTAGGGCCTGTTCACACTAATTTGGTTGCCTCTGTTGTGACTAAAAAAGCGCCAATCTAGGCGCGAGAAATGAATTTAGTGGTTCTAACTGAGTGACGAGCAACGACGAGTGGCGCTTTTTTAGCCGCAACCCGAAGGG
>NZ_JBFHQR010000039.1:0-17014 GCF_041592135.1 Porticoccus sp.
ATCGCTGCCCGAATAGCCATATTGGTTGTAGGCGGCGACAAAACCCTGCAGCCAGGACAGGGAATTCTGGTAGTTATTCTGTTTCCGGGCCGCGACCCATTGCGGGCAGTCCATGGAGACCTGCAGGGGTTCCGCCTGCAGCAGGATGGGGGTCAACATGGCCACCAGAAGGAGAGGGTATTTCATGAAAGATTCCTTGCGTTGATAGGGGTGGTTAAAGCCTTCGTGCAGATGACAGATTGCACCAAGATTCCCGTGACTTCACAAGCCTCTCTCCAAGTTTCTCTACAAGTCTCTCTACAAGTTTCCCTGCAACGCTCTCTACAGGGCTGTTTGCCGTCCGGGCTTACGGCTGGGCAATTTTTTGCAGCAATACCCCGCATTCCAGGTGATGGGTGTAGGGGAACTGGTCGAATAGGGCGAATCGTTCAATCCGGTGAGTTTGTGCCAACGCCTCCAGATTGTTTTTGAGGGTCTCGGGGTTGCAGGAAATATAGATGATGTTGTCGAAGCGCTGGGTCAGTGACAGGGTGGCCTCGTCGAGCCCGGCTCGGGGCGGATCGACAAAAATGGTGCTGAAGCGGTAACTGCCGAGGTCGATCTCCTGCAGCCGACGAAATGGTCTGACACCGTTGAGCGCTTCGGTAAACTCCTCGCTGGACATCCGCACGATGGTCACATTGTCTACGCCGTTGACTTGCAGATTGTGTTCCGCCGAGCGCACCGACAACTTGGAAATTTCCGTCGCCAGTACCCGCTCAAATTGCTGGGCCAGCACACAGGTGAAATTGCCGTTGCCGCAGTAGAGTTCCAGCAAATCACCGCCACAATCGCCGGCACTGGCGAGGGCCCAGGTGAGCATCTTCTGGTTGACGCTGGCATTGGGTTGGGTAAAGCCGCTTTCCACCTGCTGGTAGCGGTAATCGCGTCCGGCGACCTGTAGGGTTTCCGTCACGTAGTCGCGCTCGAGTACCCGCTTTTGTTTGCGACTTCTGCCGATGATCGGCACCCCCAGTGCGGTTTGCAGTTGTTTTGCCGCCGCTTCCCAATCGTCGTTGAGCGGCTTGTGGTAGATCAGGGTGATCAGGGCATCGCCACTTCGGGTGGTGAGAAATTCTGCACAAAAAAGACGGCGGCTGAGCACCGGGCTGGTATTAATGGCCGCGAGCAATTGCGGCATCAGCGCGTTCATCAGCGCTGAACCGGCTGGAAAGTCGTCGATGGTATAGGGGGTTTTTTCACCGGGGCGGTTCATGGCGAAGCGGGCGAGACCGCCCTCGTGCCAGACGCGGAATTCAGCGCGCATCCGGTAATGAATTGGCGGCGAATCCAGCACCTCTATATCGGGCAGCGACAGTGTCCGATACGCCTCCTGGAGCCGGGCTAGTTTCTCTGCCAGTTGCTGTGGGTAGCTGTCCAGATTGACTTGTTGCAATGTGCGGCCTCCATCAAAGGGGGGCGCATTATACTGAATATTTTCCGGGGAGCAGTGGTGATATCCGGCTTTTGCCAGGGGTAGGGGTCGCCGCAGTCACTGGCAGTGATTGGGTCGATTGCAAAAATGGCCGGGCAATGCGCCCCGGCAGGGTTGCTTGGGCGGGGGGCTATTTGCCCAACTGCTCTCGCAACCGCTTCTGTATATCCAGATAGCGGGGTGTGGGCCCGATATCCTCGAAAATCTCGTTGCCTTCCTCAACGCGAATTACCCTGGGACCGGGGACATAGGGCATCTCCGCCTCCAGGGTTTCCAGTGCGATATTCAGCAGATGCGCGGCGATCTCGTCGGCGGGTAATTGATACATCTCTGACAACGCCTGCAATTTGATCTGGTCGGGTTGGTGAATGGTGATTGAGGTAGGTAACAGGTCAGAATTTTCGGCCGAGCGTTTTTCCCAGGCCTCCAGCAACTGGGAAAAACCCAAATGGCTTCCCTGATAATTCATCGTAACCTCTCTTATGACAACCATGATGAAATCCAAAGATAATGTAAAACATCCACTGGCAAAAAGGTACGGTTTTGGAGGTGTGTGTGATTCAGGTGGTGAATATTGCTGTATCGGGGCAGGGCTTGCGGGACATTACCCCGGAGATTTCCCGGGCCGTGGCGGAGGCGGGTATTGAGGAAGGGCTGTGTACGCTGTTCATCCAGCACACCTCGGCCAGCCTGCTGGTTCAGGAAAACTACGATCCCTCGGCGCGGGTTGACCTGGAAAACTGGCTCAATCGCCTGGTGCCGGAACGGGACCCGCTGTATACCCACACCCTGGAAGGTGCCGACGATATGCCGGCCCATATCAAGGCAAGCCTGACGGCGGTTTCGCTTTCCATCCCGGTGCTGAATGGGCGTCTCGCCCTGGGCAGCTGGCAGGGTATTTTCCTGTGGGAACATCGCCATCACCGTGGTCATCGCAAAGTGATCCTACATCTCATTTAGTTTATTACTTTTTGATATAGATAATTTTTTTGGCCCGACAGTCACATTATTAACGCCGACTATACTTGAGTTGTTGGTGAATTCCGGGCCAGCGTCGTTTTGGTTCGGAAGCAGGCTGAAGGTTTCTCTATGACAGGTTTCGACCTGGTAAAAAGATAATTGGAGGGTAGGTTATGAGACGCTACTACTTTGTTAGCGATGACCTGGACGATCTGAGCTCGATCGAGAAGGAACTGGAGGAGCGGGGTATATCCACGCCGCAAATCCATGTGTTGAGCATGGATGATGCGGGGTTGCAGCAGCATCACCTGAATGATGTGGCACCGCTGATGAGAAGGGATGTGTTCCGGACGGTCGGCAAGTCCGCCATCTTTGGTTTCCTCTCCGCCGTGCTGGTGATTTTCTTCGCCATTTTCTCGGGAGCCACCGAGAGCATCGGCTGGGCGCCATTCGTGCTGTTGGCGCTGGTCGTGATGGGCTTCATTACCTGGGAAGGGGGTATGTGGGGTATCCAGGAGCCCAATGTGCACTTCAAACGTTTTCAGGAAGTCCTGGATAACGGCAAGCACGTATTGTACGTGGAAGTGAGCAAGGGCAAGCAGGAATCAATGCTGAAGGAAGTGATCGGCCGCCACACCAAATTGCAGGGTGCCGGTTGGGAACCTTCCGCCAACGCATTGCTGATTGGCGCCGAAAATGGCGCCCACCGGTTCGTTAAATGGGCGCCCTGAACTGAGAGTTCGTCAACGCCAGGTCCGACCATTGCTTACCGGATACAGGCGGCCAGTTTACTGGCCGCCTTTTTATGGCGAAGTCGCGTAGCGACAGAACACCACGGGTTTACCCGTGGATGAATGCCATCTGCAAATCTCATTACATAGTTTTGAGATTTGCTTCGACCCGGAGAGGGTCGAAGCACCATAGAACCGCGGCTTTAGCCGGGGGGATCTATTGCGTTCATTCCCCAATCAATCCTGTCTCAGCTGGCCGGCGGTCTGAGTTCGTTGCTGCGGGCCGCCAGGATAAAGTCGTTGCGGTGCAGGCCGCGGATCTTATGGGTCCACCAGGTCACGGTGACCTTGCCCCATTCCACCAGCAGGGCGGGGTGATGCCCGGCCGCTTCCGCCAGCGCTCCGACCTGGTTGGCAAATGCCAGGGCCTCACAGAAATTGGCAAAGTTGAAGATGCGCTCCAGTTGCCGGATGCCGTCGCGCTCGACGACTTCCCAGCCGGGAATTTCCGTCAGCAGGGTAATTTCTTCCTTCGCACTGACTCTTGGGGCGTCAGCGCGGCAGGCTTCACAGTGTTCGCGGGAAATAGCCATAGATCACCTCTTCTGGACGTCGGTCACAGACAGTTTTTGGGTTTGGGTAGGCCGGCCAGGCGCGCTACCGCCTTGGCGGGGCTGGGAGGGAATAGCTGCATCAGGTAGATGCTGCGGGCCTTGGCCAGGTCCAGGTGATCGGCGATATAGCGTATCAACGGCCGCATCGATGGGGAAAAACCGAAGTCCGCATAAAATTGACGGGCCACCAGGAGGATTTCCAGGTGGGCATCGGTCAGCTCGAGGTGGTCTTCAGCGGCCAACTGCCTGGCAGAGCATTCCGTCCAGGCAGGCAGCTTGTCGAGATAGCTGACAGCAATACTTTCGACCACGGACAATCAATCGTTACTGAGACCGAGCAGGCTCAGCAGGCTGGTGAAGAGATTGTAGATCATCACGTAGAGGGTCACCGTGGCAGAGATGTAGTTGCGCTCGCCGCCGTGAATGATCGCGCTGGTCTGCCACATGATGATGCCGGCAGACAGAAACAGGAACATGCAGGAGATGGCGAGGGCCAGCCCCTGAATTTGCAGAAATACGTTGGCAATCGCCGCCACAAAGGCCACCAGTACCCCGGTCATCAAAAATCCGCCCATAAAGGACAGTTCCTTGCGGGTGACCAGCACATAACCGGAGCAGGCCAGGAAAATCACCGCGGTGCCCCCGAGGGCGGTGAGGATGGGCTCAGCGCCGGAGGTGGCGAGATAAAAATTGAGAATCGGCCCGAGGGTAAAGCCCATCCAGCCGGTCAGGGCGAATACCCAGAATAGCCCGGCGGTCTTGTTCTTGTTTTTCTCCACCATCCACAGGCAGATGAAGTAGGGCAGCAGCATCCACAGTCCCATGAAGGGGGCGTTGATGGCCATGGCGATGCCACTCATGATGGCGCTGAAGGCGAGTGTCATCGCCAACAGGGCGTAGGTGTTGCGCAGTACTTTGGTCGCTGCCGGGTCAAGGGCGGTGGAGATAATTGCTTTTTCGATTGCCATGGTAATGATCCTCATTCCACTAGTTCGCAAGTTGGACATATCTTACAAGCTGTAAGTTTCAACGCAATGGTTGTGTCGATTATTCATCGCTGTGGAAAAAGTCCAGGATGGCGTCGCGCTGGGCAAGCCCATCCTGATAACCGAGTTCCAGCAGTCTGCGGCAGAAGCCCCGGCAGAAAAGCAGGTAACTGGCGGCGTTTACCCCGCCGCCGCGGGTGGTTGCACCGGTGGTGCGCATGAGCAGCCGGATACTTTTGGGCAGCTCCTCCAGATAGTCACTGGCGATCCGGTTGATGGACTGCGACGGCAGAATGGCCAGGTATTTGACCGGCTTGAGATCCGACAACCCTTTTCTCTCCCGCTCGGACAGGGACATATTCCGGGTGAGCCGGTTGATGTTGTTGAGTGTTTCCAGGTCGCTCTCAATGCTGTCGATAAAGGCGCTGTTGAACATGTGGCCGATGATCTGGGCGATAGAGGGGGAGTGGCTGGTTGTGGGCGCAACGGTGCCGTGATTCAGGGCGCTGCTGTCGCTGACGCCGATGACAAATACCTTCTCTGCCCCCAGTCGCAATGCGGGACTGATGGGTTTCAGTTGGCGCAGTGCGCCATCGCCAAAATAATGTGCCTCCAGTTGCCGTGCGGGAAACAGGATCGGGATCGCGGTGGAGGCCATCAGGTGGTCAATGGTCAGTTCAGTCTGCAGTCCCACCTGGCGGATTTTTTGCCAGGGCTGCAGCGCTTCATTGCCCTGGAAAAAGGTCACGGATTTGCCCGAGTTATAGCTCATGGCGGTGATGCTGACAGCCTCCAGCTCGCCGTTGGCGATCGCCTCCTTGATATGGCGAAAGCGGATGTAATTGTTCAGCAGTTCCCGCAGCGGGGTGTTATCCAGCAACGCCTTGGGCTGACCGATGGCATAGCCACTGTGGAAGAAAGACAACAGCATATTGAAGCTGTTTTTGAGCACCCCGACGAAGTCGGTGCGATAGACTTTTTCCGCATCCAACTGGCGCCAGATGGCTTCCAGCTTTTTGATGCGCAGTCTAAAGGGTCCCGCCCGCCCGGCGATGGCCAGGGCGTTTATGGCGCCGGCAGACGTGCCGCAAATGATCGGAAAGGGGTTTTTGGTTTCCCTGGGCAGGGTTTCGGCGATGGCGCGCAATACCCCCACCTGATAGGCCGCCCTGGCTCCCCCTCCGGACAGCACCAATCCTGTTCTCGCCCCGTTATTTTTTTTGGTCATGTCCCGTGCCGGCCTGAAAGCCAGTAATTGCAGATGACCCCATTCTGGGGCAGATCACCCATGGCGCCAACCCCGCTTGTTAGCAAAGTGGTATTGGCAGCTAATTCCCATGGTTGATTTTCCTTTTGCCTTCCCGGTTATACTGGCTCAATGCAGCACCACCGGGACGGTGGCGGTGACAGGGATGTGCGCCATGTATGCCATGTACAGTTTTGCAGTGGGTATTTTTATACCGGCTTATTGGCCGGCGTTGCCGGGCGCGGCGGTCGCGGTCATGTTGCTTGCCTGTGGTGTGCTGTTGTTGCCCACCCGCGTTCAGGTTATCGGCGGACTGTTGCTGGGCATGGCCTATGGTATCGGCTGGGGGCACCACAGTCTCTCCCATCATCTTCCCGACCCATTGACCCCGTCCGACTACACCGTCATCGGTGAAGTGGTCGGTATCCCCGTTGCGGACAGCGGTCGCACGCGCTTCAATCTGAAGTTGCAGCAGTCGCCCGCCCATCTCAAGTTAAAACAGTTGCGGCTCAGCTGGTATCAACACTCGGCAGTGCTCGAGCCGGGCCAGGTCTGGCAATTGCCGGTGCGCTTGCGGCGACCGCGGGGCAACGTCAATCCCGGTGGTTTTGACTACCAGGGGTGGTTGCTGGGGCAGGGTATCTCGGCCACCGGTTATGTCCGCTCATCGGGCGAGCAGCGCCTGTTGGGCCGGACTGTTTCAGTGGACAGTTGGCGCTTTCACCTGCGCACTGTGCTGCAGGCATCCCCTGCCAGCGAGCGGGCACAGGCGTTGATGGCCGCCCTGACCCTGGGCGATCGCTCACTGATAGAGCGGGGATTGTGGCAGCGTTTGTCACAGTTTGGACTGGTTCACCTGCTGGTGGTCTCCGGGCTGCATATCGGATTTTTGGCCGGCTTCGGCTTTGCCCTGGGTGCCCTGCTGGCGAAATTGATTGGCCTGGCGGGAGTGCCGGTTAACGCCCGCTATGGTGGAGCGGTGCTGGCGCTTATTTTTGCCCTGGCCTACAGCCTGATGGCTGGATTCAGCCTCCCCACCCAGCGGGCCCTGATTATGGTGACAGTTGCCCTGCTGGCACTGCTGGGCAATCGTCATCTGAGCAGGGCTGCGGGTTTTGGGCTGGCGCTGGCCGGGGTGGCGTTGATCGATCCCCTGGCCATCCGGAATGCGGGGTTCTGGTTGTCATTTGGCGCAGTAGCCGGTTTGCTGTGGCTGGTTCCCGCCCCGGTTCAGTCCTGCAAATGGTTGCGCTTCGCGCGAGTCCAGTGGTTGGTGTTTACCCTGTTGTTGCTGCCGCTGTTGCTTTGGCAGCTGCCGGTGGCCTGGTTGGCGCCGGTCATTAACCTGGTGGCGATTCCCTGGGTGGGTTTCCTGATTATTCCGCTTTGCCTGGTCGCGATGGCCATTTTCCCGTTCAGCGCTGGAGCGGCCAATGCCTGTTGGTCTGTGGCTGGCTGGCAGCTGAATCAGTTGCTGGCACTGCTGCACTGGCTTGAGTTGCCGGATTGGCTGCCGGCTTATCCACCCTGGCCTCTGTCCGGGGTGAGCCTTGGTCTGATGATCGTGATAGCCGGGCTGTTGATCTTGCCGCAGGGTATTCCCGGCCGTTTTCTTTGTGTCCCGTTGTCGCTGGCGCTGTGCTGGTTGCCGGATACCCGCCCGTCACCCCTCAGGGTGACCGTGCTGGACGTGGGGCAAGGATTGTCGGTGGTGGTGCAGACAGCCCGTCACAGTCTGGTGTATGACGCCGGCCCCGCCTACGGTGACAGTTTCGATACCGGCAGTGCCGTGGTGGTTCCGTTCCTGCGCCAGCGGGGGGTGACGGAGCTGGATAAGCTGGTGGTCAGTCACGCCGACAATGACCACGCCGGTGGCGCCGACGGTCTGCTGGAATGGTTGCCAGCCCGGGAGTTGCTGGTGGGGGAGACACTGGCGGTCCCCGGCATTCGACAGCGTCGCTGTCTTGCCGGTGAGTCCTGGCAGTGGGACGGCGTGTCATTCCGGTTTTTGTACCCCTTTGCCGGCACAGAGGCCGAGGGCAATAACCGCTCCTGTGTGTTGTTGATTCGCTATGGTGATGATGCGCTGCTGCTCGCCGGTGATATCGAAGCCTCGGTTGAGCGGCAGCTGCTGGCTCTAAACCCGCCCATTCCCGATGCTATGGCCGTGCTCGTGGCACCGCACCACGGCAGTCGAACCTCTTCTTCCACAGCATTTGTTGCCGCCCTCAAGCCACAGCATGTGGTGTTTTCGGCGGGTTTTCGCCACCATTTCGGTCACCCCGCAGGGGTGGTTAGCGCCCGTTATCGGCAGCAGGGGGCCCGGCTCTGGAATACCGCAGAACAGGGTGCCGTTGAGTTTCGCTGGAACCGGTCGGGTGCACTGTCGGTGAGCGCCGCGCGCAACGCGGAGCGTCGTTACTGGTATGACGTCGCCGACAACTGAGCAGGCCATCACGAAAGTGTGATCGCGCGGGAAAAAAAAAGCCCATTGGGCGCTGGCCGTGCGTTCGTGGCCGTGGTCGATTATGGTAAAGTCCGCTCAGGTTATTGATTTGGGGATGAATGTGTACGAATTGATCATTGCGGGCGGCTGGTTGATGCTGCCCATCATTCTCTCTTCCATTGTGGTCATCGCCATCGCCTTCGAGCGTTACTGGACATTGCGCCCGGCGAAGGTGGTGCCGCCAACACTACTGGGCCAGGTCTGGCAGTGGCTAAAACAGAACCAGCTCAGCAAAGAAAATATTCACCAGCTGCGCACCTCGTCGCCGCTGGGAACCATTCTGGCGGCGGGTATCAGCAACTCCGGCCACGGCCGGGAGGTGATGAAAGACAGCATCGAGGAGGCCGCCAACCAGGTGGTTCACGAGTTGGAAAAGAACCTCTCCCCGCTGGGTACCATTGCGGCCATTGCGCCGCTGCTCGGCTTGCTGGGTACGGTGATCGGCATGATCAAGGTGTTTACCGCCATCATGATTGAGGGCACCGGCAACGCCGGCGTGCTGGCCGGCGGTATTTCCGAGGCATTGATTACCACGGCGGCGGGTCTCACGGTGGCGATTCCGGCACTGGTGTTCCACCGCTTTTTTGAGCGCCGGGTGGAGTCGCTGGTGGTGGAAATGGAAGAGCAGGCGGTCAAGCTGGTGGATGCGCTCCACGGTGATCGCGTCATTCGCGCCGACGAGACCAGCGCGGCGTGAAATTTCGCCGGCAGCGCAAAACCGACCAGGGTGTCAACCTCACGCCACTGATTGATGTGGTGTTCCTGCTGCTCATTTTCTTTATGGTCTCCACCTCCTTTACCAAGGAATCGCACCTGGTGCTGGATCTGCCGGAGGCGGATGGCAGCGTGGAGGAGGCCCCTCCGGAGGCAATCGAGGTGTTGATCGGCCGGGAGGGCGACTACAGTATCAATGGCAAACCGTTGATCAACCGCCAGATCGACACCCTGATGAGTGCGCTGCAGGAAGTTTCCCTCGGCGATAGCGCCAGGCCCCTGACCATTACCGCAGACGCCAATGCTACCCACCAGGCGGTGGTTACAGCCATGGATGCAGCAGGTAGAATGGGCTTTGTTCATCTCAAAATAACGACAAAACAGCCTGACGAAGAATCCTGAGGAGTCATAGTGACGAACACCCCCGATACCGAACACCCTGAGATGTCCGGTTTGCAGGTCTATTTGCGGTTACTTTCTTATCTCAAAGGTTATATCGGCATTTTCCTGCTCAGTATCCTGGGCTTGATCCTGTTCTCTTCCATGGAAATTGCCTTCATCGATCTGTTTGGCTATACCGTCAATGCCATCAACAAGCTGTCCGGAGAAGCCGGTGCCGCGGCGGCGCCCGCCCTGGATATCGGCAAGGGCTCGACCGCCTGGATAGCCACGCTGCTGGGCGGTGAAGATGCATCCACCGAAATCCGTTGGATCGTCCCGGTCATCATGTTCATGATTGCGGTCGTGCGCGGGGTGGGTTTCTTTGTCGGCGGTTACTGTATGGCCTATGTCACCCAGATTCTGGTGCATACCCTGCGCATTCGGCTGTTCAACAAATACACCCGCCTGCCCAGCCGCTATTTTGATACCCATATGTCCGGGCATCTCATCTCGCGCATCACCTTCCATGTCGCCCAGGTCACGCACGCCGCCACCAGCTCACTGAAAATCATTATCCGAGAGGGCGCACTGGTCATCGGCCTGATCGGCTACCTGTTTTACCTGAACTGGCGTCTGGCGGCGATTTTCGTGATAGTGCTGCCGATGATCGGCGCGGTGGTGGGTTATATCAGCAAGCGCTTCCGCCTGCTGAGTCGGCGGATACAGTCCTCGGTGGGCAATGTCACCCATGTGACCCAAGAGGCGGTGAGCGGCTATCGCGAAATGCACCTCTACGGCGGCGCCGAATACGAACGGCAACGCATGTACCAGGCCAGCAACTACAACCGCCGCCAGCAAATGAAGATGGCGGTGGCGGAGGGCATCAGCTCACCCATTATCCAGCTGCTGGTGGCCACCTCGCTGTCATTGCTGATGTGGCTGGCCCTGGACCCCAATGTGCTGGTGAACATGAGTGGCGGGGAGTTCGTGCAGTTTCTCGGCTCCGCGGGCCTGCTGGCCAAACCCATTCGCCAGCTGTCCGAAGTGAACAGCAACATCCAGAAAGGCGTGGCGGCGGCGGGCACCATTTTCGCCACCCTGGATGAAGTGGAGGAAACGGATTTGGGAACGCTTGAAAAGGCCCGTGTAAACGGTCATTTCGAGTTCCGCAATGTCAGTTTTGCCTATGCAGAAGGCACCGAAAATGTCCTCAACGGCATCAATCTGGAAGTGAGCCCCGGTGAAACCATTGCCCTGGTGGGGCAATCCGGTGGCGGCAAGACCACGCTGGTGAGCATGATTCCGCGTTTTTACAACCACGGGGACGGGGAAATCCTGCTGGATGGCATCGATGTCAATGACTACCGGCTCGACAATTTGCGCAGCCACATCGCCCTGGTGTCCCAGAATGTCATTCTCTTCAACGACAGCATTTACAACAACATCGCCTATGGCGCCCTGAGCCTGTGCTCGGAAGAGGCGGTGCGCGAGGCGGCCAAAGCCGCCCACGCCCTGGAATTCATCGAACGCCTGCCGGAGGGCTTTAATACCATGATCGGTGATGACGGCGTGATGCTGTCCGGCGGTCAGCGCCAGCGTCTCGCCATTGCCCGGGCACTGCTGAAAAATGCGCCGGTGCTGATTCTCGATGAAGCGACTTCTGCCCTGGATACCGAGTCCGAACACCATATCCAGCGGGCGCTGGAGCAGGTGATGAAAGGGCGCACCACCTTTGTGATTGCCCACCGTCTCAGCACCATTGAAAACGCCAGCCGCATTGTGGTGATGGATAAGGGCAAAATTGTCGAACAGGGCACTCACCAGCAACTGCTGGCACTCAATGGTCGCTATGCACAACTGCACCAGAAACAATTCAGCGACGAAGTCGGGCCAACCGTCTAGGCCGATGGCTGCGCCGTGAAGATTTCCCTGGCACTGCAACGGGCCTGGTATCGACCGGGCAGCTGGGCCGGCCTGCTGCTGCCGCTGTCCTGGCCGTTTCGCGGCCTGGTGGCGCTGCGCCGCCGCCGGCTGCAACATGCCAACCCGCCGCTGCCGGTACCGGTGGTGGTGGTGGGCAACATCAGCGTCGGCGGGACCGGTAAAACCCCGCTGTTGGCCGCACTGGTGGCCCATTTCCAGGCATTGGGGTATCGCCCCGGTATCGTCAGCCGGGGTTACGGCGGCCATGCCGCCCACTACCCGCTGCTGGTCAGCCGGGATTGCCGCGCCGACCAGGTCGGCGATGAACCCCTGTTGCTGGCCGCATACTGTCCCGTGGCGGTGGATCCTGATCGCTATCGGGCCGCCTGTTTTCTGCTGGCGCAGACGGACTGCAACCTGTTGTTCAGCGATGACGGCCTGCAACACTACCGGCTGCCGCGGGATATCGAGGTGGTGGTCGTGGACGGCGAGCGCGGTTTCGGCAACGGTCACTGCCTGCCGGCCGGCCCCTTGCGGGAACCCCTGTCGCGCCTGAAACAGGCCGATTTTGTACTGGTCAATGAAACGGTGGCCTCCCGGCAACTGGCGGGGGCGGAGGGTTTTCGCCTGGCACCGTTGCAACTGCGCCAGCTGTTGACGGGCGCGGTAGTGGCCGCCGATCAGTGGCAGGGCAGTCGCGAGGTCCATGCGGTGGCGGGCATCGGCAATCCCGCGCGTTTTGCCCGCAGCCTCCAGCTGTTGGGGTTTACCGCCAGGCTCCACGCCCTGCCGGATCACCACGACTACCGGGGTGACGAGCTGGACTTTGACGATGATCTGCCGGTTATCATCACCGCCAAGGATGCGGTAAAGTGCGCGGCTTTTGCTGCGGACAATGTCTGGGTACTGGATGTGGTTGCCGAGCTCGGCAGCCGGTTTTTAACGCGCCTTGAACAGCGGGTCGCGGCCATCAACACAGGGCGACTTGCGTCCATTAACAAGGGTGTTTGAACTGTTATGCCTTTTACGGTTGTTATTCCTGCACGTTTTTCCTCCACCCGCCTGCCGGGAAAACCGCTGCGGGACATCGCTGGACAAACCATGATCGAACGGGTCTACCGTCAGGCCGTGCAGAGCGCTGCCGAGCGGGTGATTATCGCCACCGATGACCAGCGCATTGCCGATGCGGTAGCGGCGTTTGGCGGCGAGTGCTGCATGACCTCTGACAGCCATCAGTCCGGCACGGATCGCCTGCAGGAAGTGGCGGGGCAGTTGGCACTGCCCGGCGATCACATCCTGGTCAATGTGCAGGGGGATGAACCCCTGATTCCACCGCAGGTGATCGACCAGGTGGCCGGCAATCTGGCGGCTCAAGCCATAGCCGGGGTGGCGACCCTCTGTGAACCCATTCTCGACGATGCCAGTTTTACCAACCCCAATGTCGTCAAGGTGGTGGCCGACGCCCAGGGCATGGCGCTGTATTTCAGCCGCGCCCCGGTTCCCTGGCCGCGGGATTTCCCCGCCAACCGGGTGGCGGCCATGTCCGGGATCCACACTCCCATGCGCCATATCGGTATTTATGCCTACCGGGTGGCCCAGCTGAACAGGTTCGTGCAGTGGCCGGTGGCGCCGCTCGAATCCATCGAATGTCTGGAACAACTGCGTTTCATGTGGCAGGGCGAGCGCATCCACGTGGCACCGGCGGTGGCCGAGGTGCCCGGCGGAGTGGATACCGAGGCCGATCTGCAACGGGTGATCGCACGGGTTGCGGGGCGCTAGCGGTGAAAACAGTGAAGGTGCTTTTTGTCTGTCTCGGCAATATTTGCCGCTCGCCCACGGCGCATGGTATTTTTGAAAACATGGTGCGCGAGGCGGGCCTGCAGGAGCGGATTCTGATCGATTCGGCGGGCACCGGCGACTGGCATGTTGGCCGTCCGCCGGATCGCCGCGCCAGCGCTGCGGCGCTGGGCCGGGGCCACGACCTCAGCCACCTGCGGGCGCGCCAGGTGTGCCCCGAGGATTTTCGCGATTTCGACTACCTGCTGGCCATGGATCAGCAAAACCTGTGGGATCTGCAGGCCCTGGCACTGCCGGAGTTCAGCGGTCACCTGGGGCTGTTCCTCGATTTCGGCCACAGCGGCTTGAAGGAAGTGCCCGATCCCTACTACGGGGGCGAGGATCACTTCGAGCAGGTGCTGGATCTGGTGGAAGATGCCGCCGCCGGGCTGCTGGCCCATTTGCGCGGGCAACTGGATTGATGCCGGTGATTCAAGCCGCCGTTTCCCTGCAATCCTTCAATACCCTGGCGCTGCCCGCCAGGGCGGAGTACCTGTGTCGGGCAGAAACCGATGAACAGCTGACCGAGGCCCTGTGCTGGGCCAGGGACAGGGGGCTTCGGGTGACGGTACTCGGCGGCGGCAGCAATGTGGTGCTGGCCGATGATATCCCCGGTCTGGTGATTGCCATGGCCATTCCCGGCATCGCCCTGGGGGATCGGGAGGGCGAGCAACTTGCGGTGCGGGTTGGCGCGGGTGAGAACTGGCACCAACTGGTGCTGCACAGCCTCGCCCGGGGCTGGTACGGGCTGGAAAACCTGTCGCTGATTCCCGGTCTCGCCGGTGCGGCGCCGATCCAAAATATCGGCGCCTACGGGGTGGAACTGAGCGAGCGCTTTCTCTCCCTGGACGCCATCCATATTCGCAGCGGTGAGCGACTCACCATGTCGGCCGGGGAATGCCGTTTTGGCTACCGCGACAGCTACTTCAAAAATGCCGGCCGCGACCAGTTTGTGATCACCGCCGTTACCCTGGCGCTGTCCGTCAGGCCGCAACTGCGGCTCAATTATCCCGCCCTGCAACAGGCGCTGGCGCAACGGGACCCCGCGGAACTGACGCCGGCGCTGGTCTCCGAGGTGGTCTGTGATATCCGGCGCAGCAAACTGCCGGATCCGGCAGTGATTCCGAATGCCGGCAGCTTCTTCAAAAATCCGGTGATTTCGGCGGCGAAAGCCGCCGATCTGCAAGCGCACTTCCCGGGCCTGGTCAGCTATCCCCAGGCGGACGGCGCGGTCAAACTGGCCGCCGGTTGGCTGGTGGAGCAGGCGGGCTGGAAGGGGGTGACGCGCAACGCGGTCGGCGTGCACCAGCAGCAGGCCCTGGTGCTGGTCAATCGCGGCGGCAGCGGCGCGGAATTGCTGGCCCTGGCCGACGAGATTGGCCAGTCCGTTGGCGACAAGTTTGGCGTTGCCCTCGAACTGGAGCCCCGGGTTTACCCGTGAGTCAGTTCTCCCTGTTTGATGCGGGCAGTGACCACCTCGATATCGATTTGCCGGACGGCAGTCTGCGCTACTGGCCGGCCCTGATTCCCGCGGCGGCGGCGGACCAATTGCTGCAAACGCTGCTCACCCAGGTGGCCTGGGAGCAGAGTGAAATCACCATTGCCGGGCAGCGGCGCAAAATTCCCCGCCTCAATGCCTGGTACGGCGAGCGCGGCGCCGATTACCGTTATTCCGGGCGGCTGTTCCGCGCCATGCCCTGGTTGCCATCGCTGCGGCAGTTGTTGCAGCAGCTGGAACAGGTGAGCGGTGCCCGCTTCAACAGCGCTCTGGTCAATCTCTACCGGGATGGAAAGGACAGTGTCGACTGGCACAGCGATGATGAACCGGAACTGGGTGCCAACCCCGTGATCGCCTCCATCAGCCTGGGGGCGGTGCGCCGCTTTCAGCTCAAACACAAAACCCGCCGCGACCTGGCGCTGCAAACCCTGCAACTGGAGCACGGCTCGCTGTTGCTGATGGCGGGGGCATTCCAGCATCACTGGCGCCACCGCTTGCCGAAGATGCAGGGCGTGTCGGCCCCGCGCATCAATATCACGTTTCGCTGGGTGGTGCATGGCAACCAGCGCGCTCCAGTGGTAGCCTAGGGACAAATTCAGGATGTAATTGATGGGCGTTAAACCGGGACATAAAAGCGTACTGGTGGTGGATGACCACGATCTGGTCCGCCTGGGCATTTGCCGGATGCTGGCGGAGGTGCCGGGCATCCACGTGATCGGCGAGGCAGCCAGCGGTGAAGAGGCCATCGACAAGGTGCGCGAGCTGTCGCCGGACATCGTGTTCATGGATCTCCGCATGCCCGGCATCGGCGGCATTGAGGCGACCCACCGCATACTGTCCCGCTATCCCGCAACCAAGGTGATTGTGGTCAGCGCCTTCAACGATGATGTCTATCCCGCGACCTTGCTGAAAGCGGGCGCCTCGGGGTATATCGCCAAGAATGCCGGTTGCGAGGAGGTGAAAACCGCCGTTCGCACGGTGTTGTCGGGGCGGGCCTACGTCAGCCCGGAACTGGCGCAGATGATGGTGCTCCAGGGTGTGCAGAAGGGCAGGGGGGATGACAACTCGCCACTGGCCGGCCTGTCCCAGCGCGAACTGCAGATCGCCGTACTGATTACCAGTGGGCGGCGGGCCAAGGACGTGGCGGAAACCCTCAGTATCAGCCCCAAGACCATCAACACCTACAAGTACCGCATCTACGAAAAACTCGGGGTCAGCAATGATGTGGAGCTGACCCTGGCGGCGGTCAAATACGGCCTGGTGGACCCCTCCGAAGTCATCTGATCCCCAAGGGGCTGCATCCCCTGTAGAATGGGCACCATGCCCTTTGATCACCAGCCCTTTCTCAAGCAACTGACCCAGCGACCCGGCGTCTACCAGATGATCGGCGCGGATGGCGCGGTGCTCTATGTGGGCAAGGCCAAGAACCTGCGCAAGCGGGTGGCCAGTTATTTCCGCAAGACCGGGCTGTCGCCGAAAACGGCGGCGCTGGTGGGGCGCATCGCCCATATCGACGTCACCGTCACCCAGACGGAGATCGAAGCTCTGCTGCTGGAACAGAACCTGATCAAGCAGAACCGCCCGCCGTTCAATATCCTGCTGCGGGATGATAAATCCTACCCCTATATCTTTTTATCTGACCGCGATGAATTTCCGCGGCTGGCGTTTCATCGCGGCAGCAAGCGCCAGGGCGGCAGTTATTTCGGGCCGTTTCCCAGCGTACAGGCGGTGAGGGATAGCATGAGCTTCCTGCAGAAGACCTTTCGGGTGCGCCAGTGTGAAGACAACTTCTTTCGCAACCGTTCGCGGCCCTGCCTGCAATATCAGATCAAGCGCTGCACCGCACCCTGCGTGGACCTGATTTCCGCCGAAGACTACCAGCGAGATGTACGCCATACGCGCATGTTTCTGGAGGGGAAAAGCGACGGTTTGATGAGCGAGATTGAAGCGGATATGGACCGGGCGTCACAGCAGCTGGACTTTGAGCAGGCCGCGCAGTTCCGCGATCAGATTGTGGCGTTGCGCACCATCCAGGCGGAGCAGGTGGTGGAGTCCGGCAACGGCCAGATCGATGTGATGGCGGCCGCACTCGAAGGCGAGCTGGGGTGCGTGCATGTACTCTACATCCGTCAGGGTCGGATTCTC
>NZ_JBFHQR010000040.1:0-16938 GCF_041592135.1 Porticoccus sp.
ATGAACGGCGCCGCTGCCCGCAAGTGCCAGGTGGGTGATCGCGTGATCATCGCCACCTATGCCCAGTACACGGAAGAGGAAATGGTTCGCCACAAACCGAAACTGGTGTACCTGAACGCCGACAATAGCGTCGAACGCGCCTCCAACACCATTCCCGTGCAGGTGACCTGATCGGCCGTTCTTTCGCTGTCATCTGATTGGGCAAAAAAATGCCGGTGGTTTTGCCACCGGCCAGGATTGCTGGATTGGAAAAAGCTGCTGGATAGGAGAATGCTAAGGGTGGTAAAAGTCTGTCAGGCGGATAATCTTCCCGCCGTTTTCATGGCCTCGGCGATTTCATCGAGAATCGCCGGGTCATCAATCGTTGACGGAACTGTATAGGGCTGGCCGTCGGCGATCTGGCGCATGGTGCGGCGCAAAATTTTGCCGGAGCGCGTCTTCGGCAGGCGCTGCACAATCAGCGACTGGTCATAGCAGCCCACGGCGCCGATCTGCGCCCGCACCATCTGCTTTAACTCCGCGGCCAACGCTTCGCCACCGACCGCGGCGCCATCCTTTAACACCACCAATCCCATGGGCAGCTGGCCTTTCAGGTCATCGCTGACGCCGATCACGGCACACTCCGCCACGGCGGGGTGAGAGCCGACAATTTCCTCCATCTGCCCGGTGGAGAGACGGTGTCCGGCCACATTGATGACATCGTCGCAGCGCCCCATCACAAACAGGTAGTTGTCCTCGTCCAGGTAACCTTCGTCGCCGGTCAGGTAATGGCTGGGATAGGTGTCCAGATAACCGGCCTCAAAGCGCGGGTGGTTGCCCCAGATGGTGGTCAGGGTGCCGGGCGGCAGTGGCAGCTTGATGGTAATCAGGCCCTTGTGTCCGGCGGGTACCGGCTCGCCCGTTTCATCGAGTATTTGTATCTGGTAACCGGGCATGGGCACCGTGGCCGACCCGGCCTTGGTGGGCATTGGCTCGAGGCCGATGGGATTGCCGGCGATCGCCCAGGCCGTTTCGGTTTGCCACCAGTGGTCAATGATGGGCAGTTGGGTTTTTTCCTTCAGCCATTCGTAGGTCGGGGGGTCCAGTCGCTCGCCGGCCAGGTAGATACGTTCCAGGCTGGAGAGGTCGTATTGTTTCAAGGCTTCCGCTTCCGGATCCTCCTTGCGCACGGCGCGAAACGCGGTGGGTGCCGTGAACAGGGTCAAGACCCTGTGCTCGGCACAGACGCGCCAGAAAGCGCCGGCATCCGGGGTTCTGACCGGCTTGCCCTCGTAGAGGATGGTGGTACAGCCGGTGAGCAGCGGGGCGTAGACAATATAGGAATGTCCCACCACCCAGCCCACATCGGAGGCCGCCCAGTAGACATCGCCGGCCTTGACGTTGTACACCACGTCCATGCTGTAGCGCATGGCCACCGCATGGCCGCCGTGATCGCGCACCACCCCTTTCGGTTTGCCGGTGGTGCCGGAGGTATAAAGGATATACAGGGGGTCGGTGCCCTGCACCGGTAGCGGTGGGGCAGGCTCTGCTTCGGACATCAATCTGTGCCAGTCGATATCGTGCAGAGACCGCATTTCCGCCCGACATTGGGGGCGCTGCAACAGCACCACATGTTGCGGTTTGTGCAGCGCCGTGGCGATGGCCTCGTCCACCATGGGCTTGTAGGGGATCACCCGGCTGATTTCTATGCCGCAAGAGGCGGTGACAATCACCTTGGGCTGGGCGTCGTCGACGCGCACGGCCAGTTCGTGGGGGGCAAAACCGCCAAACACCACGGAGTGGATGGCGCCGAGCCGGGCACAGGCCAGCATGGCGATAACCGCTTCCGGCACCATCGGCATATAAATGACAACCCGGTCACCTTTCACGACCCCCAGTTTTTGCAGGCCGCCGGCGAACAGGGCGACCTGGTCGCGCAGTTCGCGGTAGCTAAAGGTTGCCTTGCTGTCGGTCACGGGTGAATCGTAGATCAGGGCCGGCTGGTCGCCCCGGCCCTGTTCCACATGGTAGTCCAGGCACAGATAGCTGGTGTTCAGTTCGCCGTCGCTGTACCAGCGAAAATACTGGTTCTCGTCAACACTGAGGATGGTTTGCGGTTCCTTGTACCAGCTGATGCGCTTGGCCTGCTGGCGCCAGAACTCTTCCGGATTGTCGAGAAACTGCTGGTACTGCTCTCGGTATGTGCTGTTTGTGGACATCGCTGATTCCATCCCCCCAACGTTGATCTGTTTTATTGAATTGTTTGCCGCTCGAGCGCCCAGTGCAATTCGACCTAGGTACAACACCCCCGGAGGTGTATCGCTTGCAACAGGCATCAAAATCATTGAATCTTTGCCGATGAACCCTTGGGCAACGCCACAACAGGGACATTCCCGGCCATGATTTCGCAACCCTTGTTGTTGCTGGTGGCGTTGGGCTGTGTCTTGCTGTTGGTGGTCGTGGCTCTGTGGGCCGAGCGGCAGCCCCAATGGCACAACCGGCTGCGCCCCTACATTTACAGCCTCACCCTGGCGGTTTACTGCTCTTCCTGGACCTTTTTCGGCGCCGTGGGCACGGCCGCCACCACCGCCTGGGCCTATGTGCCCATCTACCTCGGCCCCATTCTGCTGTTCGTGCTGGGCGCACCGATACTGCGCAAACTGGTGAGCATCGGCGCCCGCCAGAAAACCACCTCCATTGCTGACTTTATCGGCTCCCGCTACGGCAAGCGCCAGTTGCTCGCCGCCTTGGTGGCGGCGGTGGCGGTGGCGGGTTCCATGCCCTATATCTCCCTGCAACTGCGAGCGGTTTCCCTGGCCTGGGAAACCCTGACCGCATCCACGGCCAATGGCGACGCGGCCTATCTGCCGGATGTCGCCCTGGTCACGGCGCTGCTGCTGGCGGTATTTGCCATGGTGTTCGGCACCCGTCACATCGAGGGGCGGGAGCGCAATCGCGGCATGATGGCGGCACTGGCGGTGGAGTCGGTGATCAAGATCGTGGCACTGATTACGCTGGCGAGCCTGGCGCTGTTTATGGCGGCAAGTGTGGAGTTTGAACCATCGGTCACCAGTGAGGCATTGCTGGCACCCTGGCTGTCGAACCCGATCAATCCCCAGTTTGTCACCATGGTGCTGTTGTCGATGTTGGCAGTTATCTGCCTGCCCCGGCAGTTCCACGTCACCGTGGTGGAGTTTCAGGAAGATCGGGATTTACAGGTTGCCCACTGGTTTTTTCCGCTCTACCTGCTGGTGGTGATCGCGGTGGTGTTGCCCATCGCCATGGTCGGGACGCAATTATTTGGCAGCGGTGACATTCCCCCCGACACCTATGTGTTGAATCTGGCCATGCACGGTGATTCGGAATGGCTGGCTATCCTGGCCTTTGCCGGAGGATTTTCGGCGGCCACCGGGATGGTGATCGTGGCAACGGTGACCCTGGCCATCATGGTGTCGAACGAAATTATCCTGCCGCTATTGCTGCGCTGGCGCAAAGACCAGTTCCGCCAAACGGCTTTCTTTATGGGGCGGCACCTGCGCTGGATTCGCCGGGTCTGCATTCTGGCGATTCTGATGGCCTCCTGGGTGATGTACCGGATGATTGGCAAAGATCAGGAGCTGGCTTCCATCGGTCTGGTTTCCTTCGCCTGTTTTGCCCAGCTGGCCCCCGCACTGTTGGGCGGCGCCTTCTGGCGCCGTGGTCACGCCTATGGCGTCTATGCAGGGCTGGCGCTCGGGTTTCTGTTCTGGGGGTACTGCCTGCTGCTCCCGACCCTGCTGGAACCGGGGGATAGCCTGCTGGTCAACGGCCCCTGGCAGTTGAGCTGGCTGCGTCCGCAGTCTCTGCTGGGCATGGGGTTTCTCGATCCCCTCAGTCACGGAGTGTGGTGGAGCCTGTGCAGCAATCTGCTCATTTACCTGGGGGTTTCCCTGCTGGTCAGGCCCGGTGACCGGGACAGTTTTCAGGCCAGCGTTTTTGTGGATGCCCCCGGGCCGAGACTCTACGGCGAGGATGATTTCGAACTGTCGCCGATCAGGGTGGTGCAACTGCGTCAGTTGATGGAATCCTTTCTCAGCCGCAGCCAGTATGAGGAGCTGTGGCGGGGCTGCGAGGAGCGCTACCGGCAGCGGTTGCTGGACAACGACCGCGCGCCGGTATTTGTGGTGCGCCGGGTGGAGAAATTCCTCGCCGCCATCGTCGGATCGGCCTCCGCCCAGAGTGCCATCACCCTGTTGCAGCGCACCGAACCGCTGCAATTCAGTGATATTGCCGCCATTGTCGGCGGCACCTCGGAACAGCTCCAGTTCAACCGCGACCTGCTGCAAACCACGGTGGAAACCATCACCCAGGGTATCTGTGTGGTGGATGCCGACCTGCGGGTGGTGGCCTGGAATCGCCGCTACGAGGAAATGTTCGATTACCCGCCGCGCCTGCTCTATGTCGGGTGTCCGATCAAGGCCGTGTATGAGTTCAACGCCAAGCGCGGTCTCTATCGGGATTCCGATAACCTCGGGGAGCAGGTGGAGCGTCGCCTGGATCTGCTGCGCAGTGGCGGTTCCCACCGCTTCGAGCGCACCCTGCCCAGTGGCACCACCATCCAGGTGGTGGGCAACCCCATGCCCAACGGTGGCTTTGTCGCCACCTATACGGATATCAGCGATTACAAGACTGTCGTCAAGGCATTGGAAGAGGCCAAGTCGACCCTGGAGGAGCGGGTGACCCAGCGCACCGCGGACCTCTGCAACCTCAACTACAAACTGGCGGAGGAAAACCGTTTGCGCGCCCGGGCGGAAGAGGAGCTGCGGGGTATTCATGCCAGCAAGAGCCGCTTCATGCAGTCCGCCAGTCACGATCTGTTGCAGCCCATCAGCGCCGCGAAACTGTTTGTCTCCTCCATCCAGCACCAATTGGCCGGCAAGGAACAGGTCTCCCTCATCCGCCAGGTCGATCACGTGCAGAAATCCCTGGAAACGGCGGAAAGACTGATCGCCGCACTGCGGGAAATTTCCGGGCTGGAAGGGGGCAAGATGCAGCCGGATATGACGCATTTCTGCATCGGGCCGGTACTGCGGGAGTTGGCCACTGAATTTGGCGTACTGGCGGTTGAGAAGGGGATCGACCTGCATTTCGTGCCCTGTCAGGTCACCCTGGAAAGTGATCCCCACCTGTTGCGCCGCATTCTGCAAAACTTCCTCAGCAATGCCATTCACTACACCAAGCGGGGCCGCTTGCTGCTGGGTTGCCGCCGCACCGCAGCCGGGTTGCGCATCGAAGTCTGGGATACCGGCCCCGGCATTGCCCCGGATGCCATGGACCGTATTTTTGTGGAGTTTGAACGGCTCAGTCCGGGCGCCACCAGCACCGACACGGGGCTTGGCCTCGGCTTGACCATTGCCAAGGGTATGGCTGACCTGATGGGACACTGCATCGGTGTGCAGTCCGAGCCGGGGGAGGGATCGGTCTTCAGCATCCTGGTGCCCTATGGGCAGCGCGACGAGGTGTTGGAAAAAGCCCTCCATCCCGTTCGACCGCGTCCCAGGTTGCTGGGGGTCAGGGTGCTCTGTATCGACAATGAAGAGGAAATCCTCGAGGGAATGAAGAGCCTGCTGAACCAATGGGGCTGTCAGGTGCTGCTGGCAAAAGGGCCGCGCGAGATGGGGCCACTGCTGAACGGTTATCCGCCGGATATTCTGCTGGTGGATTTCCACCTGGATGAACACCTCACGGGCATTGAATTGGTAAACGGCCTGCCCCAGACCTGGCGCCATCGCCCCTGCATGATGATCAGTGCGGATAACTCCGACGAGATCCGCCAACAGGTTGAAGAGGCGGGTTTTGCCTATATGTCGAAGCCGGTGTCTCCCGAGAAACTGGCCAAGAAAATGACTTCGCTGGTACGTCCCGCCAAGGCCTCCTGAGCAGCACCAGGCGGGTTTTCCTGATCACGACTTTTCCCGCCGGGCGGGTGGGGCTAGACTAGCGGCCACTCAGTTCAGCAACAGGAAACCCTCTATGCCGTCATTTGATATCGTCTCAGAAGTGGATATGGTGGAAATTCGCAACGCCACCGAAAACACCCAACGGGAACTGACCACCCGCTTTGATTTTCGCGGTGTCCAGGCCGGTGTCGAACTCAAGGACGGCATTGTCACCCTCAGTGCCGAGTCCGATTTCCAGTGCCAGCAGCTGCTGGACATCCTCAGCAAGAACCTGGTCAAACGCAATGTCGATCCCTATGTGGTGGATGTGGATGAAGAAGCCGAGCACAGGGGCAAGACGTTTTCACTGCAGGTGCGCTTCAAGCAGGGCATCGAGCAGGACATGGCGAAGAAAATTATCAAGCTGTTAAAAGACACCAAAATGAAAGTGCAGGCTGCCATTCAGGGCGACAAGATTCGCGTCAACGGCAAGAAGCGCGACGACCTGCAGGAGGCCATCGCCCTGGTGCGTGGCGCCGAGCTGGGGCAGCCGTTTCAGTACGAGAATTTCAGGGACTAGCAGCCTGCTGAACCCCCAGCTGCCCGCTAAACTGTTGACGCATTCACTCTGCTGATCAATGCTTAGTAAAAAATCAGGTCAGCAGGATGCCAGAGAATCTCTTTCCCCGTTACAGTTTCAGTGGGCTATTCGTGGCCTCGCTATTGCTGATGCTGATACCGCCTCTCTTCGATACCGGCAGCAACCTGGTGAGTCGCTTGTCGTGGGTTGCCGTATTACTGATGGGGCTGTGGTTGGTGAACGCAAAGCGGCGCCTGTTTATCATCGGTTGTCTACTGGCCTTGCCTGCTATCGTGATCGCCTGGCAACCGCTCCCCATTGACCTCAATGCGCTGACCCTCAGTTATATTGTGCTCAGCGTGTTGTTTCTATTGTTCATCCTCGGGAATCTGCTCTACTTTGTTGTGCAGATGAAGCGTGTGACCGGCGACCTGATCTTTGCTGCCCTTTGCACCTATCTGCTGATAGGTGTGCTCTGGGGACATTTTTTTCTCATGATGCACATTCTCATTCCTCAGGCATTTTCCTCCGCAGTGAGTGGCGATTGGCCGTATCCGCAGGCGCTTAGAGAATTTATCTACTTCAGCTTTGTCACGCTATCGACACTGGGCTATGGCGATATTACGCCAGTCAGCCCCGTCAGCCGCTCCTGGGCAATGGTGGAGGCCGTTATCGGGCAGTTTTATTTGGCCATTGTGGTGGCCAGGCTACTGGGGCTCTACATTTCAAAGGAATCATCCCGCTCCCAGTAAAAAGGTTTTTATTGAAAAACGATATGGTGATGGATACCGTTGAAAGCGGGTTATTGATTTCGGGCTCAGGTACAGTGTGGCTGCCAACCATTGATGCTGCGGGAGAATGGATGTGCTGGAAACGGCTCAGGGGACTCATCGGGAATTGTTGGCGTGTCCGGAATGCGACCTGTTGCTGTTGGTCACAGGTCCACCCCTACATGGCAGTTTGCTCTGCTCCCGCTGTGGCGCGTTGGTGCAGGACGCCAGACAGGATTCCCTCAATCGCACGTTGGCCCTGAGCCTTACCGGCCTGATATTGGCCATACCAGCCAATTTGCTACCCATCATGGAATTCACGATTAGTGGTTTGAGTACCCGCAACACCATGTTGAACGGGGCGTTCAAACTGTTTGAATCCGGTTATGCCTGGATGGCCTTTCTGGTGATTTTTTGCAGTGTTATCGCGCCATTGGCGAATCTGCTATTGCTGTTTGTGATCAGTGCGGGGGCTCATTGGCGGTTTATGTATCCATGGTTGCCCCAGCTCCTGCGGCTGTACCACCACCTGGAAGAGTGGGGCATGCTGGATGTTTATATGCTCGGCATTCTGGTGGCATTGATCAAGATACGCGATCTCGGTGACCTGGCAATCTCCGGTGGCCTATACAGTTTTGTCCTGTTATTGATGGTGGCCACCTGGAGCAGCAGAACATTCCAGCCCGAGGCGATATGGCAGAAACTGGAATCGCGGCCATGAGCATACCGGTCACCGGGTTGTCGCGGGGGTGGATGCGCTGTACGTTATGCGGCAAATTACTCAAGCCATTGCCGGGAGAAAGCGACAGCTATTGCCCGCGCTGTCATACCAAAAATCATTTTCGTCTCTCCGCCAGTGTCTCCCGCTCCTGGGCCTATACCGTGGTCGGCTGGTTATGTCTGGTACCTGCGAATTACTTTCCGGTGATGACGGTTATCTATTTTGGCCGCGGCGCCCCGGACACGATTATCTCGGGCGTCGCCCATCTCTGGAGCGCCGGCATGTGGGGAATTGCCGCGCTGGTATTTGTCGCCAGTGTCGCCGTGCCTGTTTTAAAACTGGTGGGTTTGTCTATCCTGTTAATGACGGTTCAGTTCAAGTGGATGCTGGATAGACGCCAATGCGCCATGTTGTTTCGGGCCATCCATTTTATTGGACGCTGGTCGCTGCTGGATCTGTTCATGATTTCCATTCTGGTGACGCTGGTGGATCTGGGGGCAGTGGCCACTATCGAGGCGGGTCCGGGTAGCACCGCATTTGCCACGGTTGTGGTAACCACCATTCTTGCCGCCAACAGTTTTGATGCACGCCTGATCTGGGATTTGGAAAAGGAACCCTCATGACCGACGACAGCGAATACGCGGTCCCCGCCGTCCTACCGCACAAACGCATCTCCATCGTTTGGCTGCTGCCTTTTCTGGCCGTCATGATTGGTGCATGGCTGGTGTACAGAAACATTGTGGCGGGGGATATCGAGGTGTCCCTGCATTTGCCTACTGGGGAGGGCATCACGGCGGCCAAAACGGAAGTGAAATACCAGGGTATCAGCATTGGTCTGGTGCGGGATATCCAGGTGAAACCTGATCTCAACGGCGTAGTGGCCACCATTGATTTTGAACGCGCTTTCGAGCAAGCGCTGACGGAGGGAACCCAGTTCTGGCTGGTGAGCCCGGAAATATCACTGATGGGTATCAGCGGGTTAAACACCCTGGTTTCAGGTAGTTACATCACTGTTCTGCCCGGCCCTGCCGGCAGTCGACCCATGAGAGATTTTGTGGCGTTGGATGAGCCGCCGGCCGGCCTGCTCAACAAGGATGGCATACGCCTGCGCCTCCTCTCCGAGGACTTGGGTTCCATCAACAGAGGCAGTCCGGTTCATTACCGTAAATTCCATGTTGGCGAGGTCGAGGACTATGTTTTGCTGCCGGATGGCAGTGGTGTGGAAATGACGCTGTTTATCGATCAGGCCTACGCCCCGCTGATCAAGCGGAGCACCCGTTTCTGGAATAGTTCAGGGTTTGAGATTGATGGCTCCCTGGCGGGCGTGAAAATCCGGACCGGTTCACTTGCTGCCATTGTGGCCGGTGGCATTTCATTTTTCACGCCTGAACCACAACCCGGTAACGATAATACAGCAGTGGAGAGCGGCGCAGAGTTCAGGCTCTACCCGGGGTTCAGGGAGGCAAATGCCGGTATTCCCATTACCATTGAATTACCGACCGCAGAGGGGCTGGAGGAGGGCCGGACACCCCTCAAATACAAGGGTATTGCAGTTGGTGAACTGGCCAAAATCAAGGTTTCTCCCTCCCTTGAGCATGTGCTTTGCACGTTCATGATGGACCCCAGAAGCGCCCCGGCCCTGAACGAAAGTGCGCGCTTCTGGTTGGTAAAACCCGAGATTAATCTTGAGGGCATCTCAGCACTGGGCAATCTGATATCGGGTAATTTTATTGAAATGGATTTCTCTCTCGAGGGTAATCCGAAACGCGAATTTGTGGCGCTCCCGGGGCCTCCCGAGCTGGATTACAGCACCCCGGGCCTGCATTTGAAAATGACGTCTGAAGATCTCTCGTCGCTCACTCGCGGCACCGAGATTTATTATCGAAAAATTCCCGTTGGAAACGTTCAGGGGTATCGATTAATGCCCGATGGCCGGACATTGGAAGCCAACCTGTTTATCGAGCCGGAGTATGCCCGGCTGGTGACGGGAAATACCCGTTTCTGGAAGGTGGGTGGCGTGTCGCTGAAGGGGGGCCTTTCGGGTATTGATTTGAAGGTGGAGTCGCTGGCCGCTTTGGTGCGAGGAGGAATTGCCTTTTCCAGCCTGGATCATCATACCCCCGCGCCGCCGGCAAAAAATGGGGATGTGTACGACCTTTATCCCAGTGAGGAAGCGGCAAAATCTGAGGTTCTGGAAATTGCCATTACCTTTAATAGTGGCCACGGATTGAATGTTGGGACAGCCTTGAAATACCAGGGCGTTAAAATTGGGGAAGTGCTCTCCATAGCGTTGGATAAAACATTCCACAGCGTCGTCCTGACAGCCCGTCTCGATGCGGGAGCTAAAATGATTGCCCGGGAAAATACCCGTTTCTGGGTTGTTCGCCCCATTCTGGGACTTGCCCAAACCGCCAATCTGGACACCCTGTTGAGCGGACAGTACATCAATGTCAGCCCTGGCGATGGCCAACCTGTCAGCCATTTTCACGGCCTGGATGCGCCCCCGGAACTGCTGGAAACCCAGGGGGGGCTGACCATCAACCTGTTGTCGGATCGTCTGGGTTCCATCAAATCGGGAGCGACGGTCTATTACCGCGATGTGCCAGTGGGCAAAGTCATCGGTTATCGACTATCCAGTACGGCCGAAAAGGTGATCATCGCAGTCAATATCGAGAAAAGATTTGCCGGGCTGGTTCACCAGAACACGGTGTTCTGGAATGCCAGTGGCATCGATGTCGATGCAGGGCTGTTCAAGGGGGTTAAAGTCCGCACCGAATCCCTGGAAACGATTCTTTCCGGGGGTATTTCTTTCGCCACGCCGCCGGAGGAATACATGGGTCCGTTGGCGGCCGAGGGCAGCGAATTCAGACTCTACAGCGAACCCAAAGAGGACTGGTTGAGTTGGCATCCGAAAATCCCTGTGCAATGATGTAATCATTATTTCCAGATGACAATTTGAGCAGGACGGTTTAGAGCGTAGATGTGCTTGGCTCCACCCCCTTTGGGAATGGTTAGCCCGGAAGAACAAAAACTCGGGTTGTGGGCAATATGGATATCTCTTCATCTGTGTTTGGCGGCATTGCGAGACGAAGCAGTTTCTGCGTCATGCTTTCTGTCATTTTTTTCTGGCTCGGTGGTTGTACCTCCGTGGGGCCTGATTTCCACCGACCAGAGGCCCCCAGCCACGAGGCGTGGCTGGCGAAAAACCCCTCCTTCAGCAAAGAGCGTGTCACCCAGCCCGCATGGTGGCGATCATTCAATGATCCGGTCCTGGATCAGCTGGTCGAGATGGCCTTTCAACAGAACCTGCCCCTGCAAGTGGCGGGTTTGCGCATTGCCGAGGCCAGAGCCCGGTTGGGTATCGCCCTGGGCAACCGCTATCCGCAGCTTCAGCAGATAGGCGGCTCGGTCTCCGCTGTTCGACTCAGTGAAAATTCCCCCAACTTCAATCCCGCGGCAGATGAGGATTTCACCAATCTGCAGCTGGGTTTCGATGCCGTTTGGGAACTGGATTTTTGGGGACGTTACCGCCGCGCCATAGCCTCGACCGAGGCAGGAGTGATGGCCAGCGAGGCGGATTATGACGACCTGCTGGTGATCCTGGCTGCCGACGTGGCCCGGGCCTACATCAGCATTCGCAGCCTGGAGGAGAGACTGTCCCTGGTGCGGGCAAACATCCAGCTACAGGAGGAAAGCCTGAGGATTGCCACCGTCCGCTACGACAATGGCGCCACCACCGAGCTGGATAAACAGCAGGCGGCCTCCAATCTGGCCAACACCCAGGCACTGGAACCCGGCTTGATTATTGCGTTGCGCCAGGCGAGCCATGCGCTCAGCCTACTGTTGGCGATCCCGCCCGGGGATCTTTCCGAACTGATCGGGCAGTCGGGGCCGCTCCCCAAGCCGGTGTTTGATGTGGCCACAGGTGTTCCCGCTGACTTGCTGCGCCGCCGCCCGGATGTCCGTCGGGCCGAATACGTCGCGGCCAGCCAAAGTGCCTTGATCGGCGTGGCCACAGCGGATTTATACCCGAGTTTTTCATTGGCGGGTTCCATCGGCTATCAGACGAGCAACACCGGCAATAGCTCCAGCGAGGATATGTTCAACAGCGACAGTTTGTTTTTCTCCGGAGGTCCGTCTTTTCGCTGGAATATTTTTAATTACGGGCGCCTGAAAAATAATGTCCGCGTCCAGGACGCCCGTTTTCAACAAAGCCTATTGTCCTACCAGAACACGGTGCTCAATGCCTACCGGGAAGTAGAGGATGCGATGGCGGCCTATACAGAATCACGCCGTGAGACCGACTTCCGTGCCCGCAGTGCAGGGGCGGCGTTGCGCGCCGTTGACATTGCCAATACACGCTACCGGGAAGGCGCGATCGATTTTCAGCGCGTGATCGACTCCCAGCGTTTTCTGGTAACGCAACAGGACCAGTGGACTCGAGCCAGAAGTGATATCGCCCTCAGCCTGGTCGCCCTATACAAGGCGCTGGGCGGCGGTTGGGAAGTGATGGCCGGTCAACCGGTAATTCGCAATGACACACTGCAGGAAATGCAACAGCGCACGGACTGGGGGGATTTGCTCGGTGGTGGAGGGAATTGAGATGCCGTGGTTGAAGGTGGAAATGATTTGCCGGGGTGATGGGCCGGATAAGGGAGCGCGCAATGAGATATGAAACCGTACTGGCAGGGCAGATCAAAGCACTGGCACTGACGATCCTGATTGCACTCACAGGCTGTGGTAAAGCACCTGAACCTCTGCCGGATGCGCCCGCGAGGCCCATCAAAATGGCGGTGGTGGGCGATGAAAAAGCCCGCTCCACCCGTGAATATCCCGGCGTGATCACCGCGGCGCAAACGGTAAAACTGGGCTTTGAAGTGCCGGGCAGAATTGTTGAGTTGCCCATCACCGAGGGGCAGAAAATTAATGCCGGAGAGATGTTGGCCAAACTGGATCCCCGTGACTATCTGGCGGCCCGGGACGCAGCCAAATCCAATTACGTAACCATGGAATCCGTTTATAAAAGGGCCAAGCGTATATACGACCAGCAGGCGGGCTCCCAGGCGGAAGTGGACTTGGCGTTGCGCGATCTGGATATTGCCCGTGAAGAGTTGAGGAAAGCGCAAAAGGCACTGGAAGACACGGTGTTACTCAGCCCTTTTAACGGCGAGATCGGCAAGAAACTGGTGGATAATTTCCAGAATGTCCAGGCCAAGGAGCCGGTGTTATTGCTGCACAATGTGCAGCAGCTTGAAGTGGATATCACCGTGCCGGAACAGGATTTTGTCTCCGCCGACACGGCAGTCGGCCTTGAAGAGCGTACCGCCCGGTTAAACCCGACGGTGGTTCTCAGTACCCTGCCCGACAGGGACTTCAAGGCACGATTCGTATCATTTTCCAGCGCGGCAGACCCCGTCACCCGCAGCTATACCGTCACCCTTGCCTTTGACAACCCGGACGCCCTGAATATTCGCCCCGGTATGACGGCCAAGGTGGTTCTCCATATGGCTGCAATTCAATCCGGTGAAGCAGGCAGTTCCTTCATGTTGCCGGTTTCGGCCGTTGCCGTGGAGCCAGATAACAGGGCCTATGTTTGGAAAGTTGATCCGCAAACCGCGCAGGTAACACGGGTTCCCGTGTCGGTGGGGCCGATGCTGGGGGCTGCGATCCAGGTGAGCGGCCCACTGAAACCCGGTGACCGTGTGGCCGCCGCCGGCATACATCATCTACGGGAAGGGATGGAAGTCTATCCGCTGGAGGCTGAGTGACGGAGCAGCTGCGATGAACATTGCCCAATTTTTTATTGAACGCAAGGTCGTCACGCTGGTGCTGACATTTGTCATGCTGGGCGCCGGCATCACCAGTTATCAGAGCTTGAGCCGGTTGGAGGACCCCGAGTTCACCATCAAGGATGCCCTGGTTATTACCCCTTATCCCGGAGCTTCAGCCGCCGAAGTG
Source organism: Porticoccus sp. (assembly GCF_041592135.1). Lineage (GTDB taxonomy): Bacteria > Pseudomonadota > Gammaproteobacteria > Pseudomonadales > Porticoccaceae > Porticoccus. Next base: position 13,927 of record NZ_JBFHQR010000040.1, read on the forward strand.
GAGGAGGAGGTGACGGACCGGCTGGAGAAGGCAGTACAGAAAATGGGGCAGGTCAAACGAGTTGTCTCCAAGTCCGAACGCGGACTCTCCACTCTGACGGTGACCATCAAAGATAAGTATGGCAAGGAATTATTGCCCCAGGTGTGGGATGAACTGCGCCGCAAAATCAATGATACCCAGCGGGAGCTGCCGCCCGGTGCCGGTGTTCCGCTGGTGGTGGATGACTACGGGGATGTCTACGGCATTTTTATCACCCTCAGCGGTGAGAGTTACAGTTACGCAGAGATCAAGGACGTGGTTGACCTGTTCCGCCGGGAATTGCTGCTGGTAGAGGGTGTCGGGAAGATTGATACCTATGGAGAAAGAACGGAAGCAATTTACGTCGAACTCAATCGCGATCGACTGTCCCAATTGGGAATACCACCCTCCGTGGTCGTCAATGAGCTGCAGCAGAAAAACCTGGTGAGTGATTCCGGGCGGGTCAAGGTCGGTGCTGAATTCATCACCCTTAATCCAACCGGAGAAATCAGCACAGTTGACCAGTTTGGCGATGTGCTGATCAGCATCCAGGGTTCAGACCAAATCTATTTGCGGGATATCGCCCGTATCTGGCGTGGCTATGTGGAACCCCAGACCAACCTGATTCGCTACGACGCCCAGGTGGCTATAGGTCTGGGCATTTCCACTGTTTCCGGTGGCAATGTGGTGGAGATGGGGAAGGCGCTGAAAAAACGTTTCCATGAATTAACACCACAGGTTCCGGTGGGTATTGAGGCGGGGTTGGTCTCCGTACAATCAGATGCCGTCAGCGTGGCCATCCGGGGATTTGTGGTGAGCCTGCTGGAGGCGGTCGCCATTGTGATCGTCGTGCTGTTTTTCTTTATGGGACTGCGCGGTGCGGCCCTGATTGGCTTTGTATTGCTGTTGACCATTGCGGGTTCGTTTATTTTTCTGGCACCGATGCAGGTGGCGCTGGAACGGATTTCCCTGGGTGCACTCATCATCGCCCTGGGCATGTTGGTGGATAACGCCATTGTGGTGGTGGACGGGGTCGCTGTGCGGGTGAAACAGGGAGAGGACGCGAAACAGGCCTCTATTGATGTTGTTCGCCAGACAGCGCTGCCCCTGCTGGGCGCGACAGTGATTGCCATTCTGGCATTTGCCGCCATCGGCACCTCGGACGACAATACCGGTGAATTCTGCCGTTCCCTGTTTCAGGTGGTGCTGGTGTCGCTTTCCCTCAGTTGGGTGACCGCCGTCACCGTGACACCACTGCTGTGTGTGATGTACCTGAAAAATACCGGCACATCCGATAGCGGAGAGGTGAACAGTGGCCGTATCTATCGGGGATACCGAAAATTCCTGTTGTTTTGTCTGCACCGCAAAACCCTCGCCCTCGGCGTGGTGGTCACCCTCTTTGTCACCGCTCTCTGGGGTTTCCGGTTTGTTGAGCAGAGTTTCTTTCCTCCCTCCACCCGGCCTCAATTAATGGTGGATATCTGGTTGCCCCAGGGCACCCATATTGATGAAACCACCAGCCTGGTGTCCGGTGTGGAAGCCTATCTTCGCGAGCGCCCGGCGGTGACCCATGTCACCTCACTGGTTGGCAAGGGTGGGCTGCGATTCCTGCTGACCTATACCCCTGAAAAAAGTAACAGCGCCTACGCCCAGTTGCTGGTGGACGTGGACGATACCGCTCAAATGGATGCATTGCTGGCAGACATTGAATCCCACCTCAAGGCGTTTTATCCCGATGTGCTCGGTTACGCCTCAAAATTTCAGTTGGGACCGGGGAGCACGGGCAAGATCCAGGCGAGAATCAGCGGCCCGGATCGCACGGTGTTGCGCGATATTGCCGATCAGGTGAGGGCTATCTATGCTGCCCAGCCTAACAGTAAGGGCATCCGCACCGACTGGCGGCAACGGGTGAAAGTGGTCAGGCCGCTGGTGGCGGAGCAACAGGCCAACCTCAATGGCATTACCCGCCAGGATATTTCCCGTGCGCTGCTGGAAGGCTTTCAGGGAGAACGGGTGGGGATATTTCGGGAGGAGGACCTGCTGCTGCCGATCATCCTCCGTGCCGAGGAACAAAATCGCGACGATATCGCCAGTCTTTACAATCTGCAAATCTGGAGCCAGGTCGCTGCCAGTATGATTCCCCTGCGCCAGGTGGTGACGGGGTTTGAAACGGTTTTCGAAGACGAAATTATTATGCGCCGGAATCGCAAGCCGACCATTACCGTGTTCATGGACCCAATCTCTGGCCCGGCGTCAATCTTGTTCGCTACCGTTCGCCCGGAGGTGGAAGCCATCAAACTGCCGCGAGGCTATGAACTGGAATGGGGGGGAGAATATGAAGACTCGGGTAATGCCCAGGCCGGTTTGTCGGCCAGTCTACCGGTGTTTATCCTGCTAATGGTGCTGATCACCATCATGCTCTTTAATTCCCTCCGCCTGCCCCTGATTATCTGGCTGGCGGTGCCGCTGGCGCTGATCGGTGTGACGGCCGGCCTCCTCGCAACGGCTCAACCATTCGGCTTTATGGCGTTGCTGGGTTTCCTCAGCCTGATTGGCATGCTCATTAAAAATGCCATCGTACTGATCGATGAAATTGTTCTGCAACACAGCGGGGGCAAAGACCTGATGAATGCGATTGTCGATTCCGGTGTGAGTCGATTGATGCCCGTGGCAATGGCGGCATTGACCACGGCACTGGGGATGATTCCACTGTTGTTTGATGCATTTTTCAGCGCCATGGCCGTCACCATTATTGCCGGGCTGATCTTTGCGACCCTGCTGACGATGGTGGTTGTGCCGGTGCTCTATGCGCTGTTTTACCGCGATGAGGCAGGGGGTTAAGGTTTTGTTTGGCTAGGGCCTGTTCACACTAATTTGCTTACCACTGCTGGAGGTCATTTTTGCTTCCAGCGAGGCGGAATGAGCGTGGTTTAGTTATTCTAAATGAGCGAATGACAACAACGCTGGGGGCAAAAATGGCCCCAGCCCTTCGGG
>NZ_JBFHQR010000041.1:0-16444 GCF_041592135.1 Porticoccus sp.
ATCGGCGCCCACGGCAAGCCGGTGCTGTTTCTGCACCCCAAGGACTTCTGCGGCACCCTGGTGGAAATCGAACAGATTTGATTCAGATCGCTGCGATGCCAAAAACCCCGCCGAGCGGGGTTTTTTATTGGCTGATCGACGGCTTTCGCTGTGAAGCATAGACGCCGTCATGCCGGTGCCATAATTTGCTAGTATGAGTGCAGGGCACCTTTTTTATTGCAGAAGGTTTATGGCGGCAGTTTTATTGCGGAAGCGGTGGCTATGGAAGATGTGCAGGCGCCCCTCGCCGAGGGGAACAACGGGGAATCGAGCCAGTTCGAAGCCCGGCTGAAGGCGCAGTTGTTGGCCGCCAACGCGGTCAAGGAAATGGATTTTGCCCGCGCCAGGCGGGTCAAGGGCGAGCAGTTGGAGCTGGAATCGCTGGTGGCGCTACTGGTGCGCCTCGGCATGGTTTCCGAGCGGGCCATGGCGGAAGCGGTGGCCAGTGTGTCCGGACTGCGCCTGCTGAAAAATACCCAACTTCCCGGTGAGCCGCTGTTGAAGGAGCAGTTGTCCGGCCGTTTCCTGAAAGAGCAGCAGGTACTGCCGGTGAGCCTCGACGAACAACAGCTCGAGCTGGCCATGGCCGACCCCACCGACGACTACGCGATCCGCGCCATCAGTATGGCGTCGGGTTTGCAGGTGCAACCCTGTGTGGCGGTGGGCTCTGATCTGCAGAAAGCCATTGCCCGTCTTTATCTCAACGGGCAGGGCAAGGATGGCGGCAGGGATACCCCGGAACAGGACGTGTTCACCGAACATGATGTGGAACAGCTGCGGGACATGGCCAGTGAGGCGCCCGTGATACGGTTGGTGAACCAGCTGATTCAGCGCTCAGTGGATGCCCGCGCCTCGGATATTCATATTGAGCCCTTCGAGAACCAGCTGAAAGTGCGCTATCGCATCGACGGTGTGTTGCGCGATGAGGCCTCGCCCTCCCAGCAGATGGGGCCGGCGGTGATTTCGCGGGTCAAGATTATGGCCAACCTGGATATCGCCGAGCGACGTTTGCCCCAGGACGGTCGCATCAACCTGCGGGTGCAGGGACAGGATCTGGATATCCGCGTGTCCACCATCCCCACCATGTACGGTGAAAGCGTGGTGATGCGATTGTTGCACCGTGAAAACGTGGCGCTGGACTTCCCCAGCCTCGGCTTCAGCGATACCCTGCGTCAGCGCCTCAAGCAGTCCCTGGATATGCCCCACGGTATGATCATCGTCACCGGACCCACCGGCAGCGGCAAGACCACCACCCTCTACACTGCCCTGCACAGCCTCAATACCGAGGAGCGCAAGGTGATTACGGTGGAAGATCCGGTGGAGTACAACCTGGAGGGCATCAACCAGATCCAGGTGAATCCTTCCATTGGCCTGAGCTTTGCCAGCGCACTGCGCTCCATCGTTCGTCAGGACCCGGATGTGATCATGGTGGGGGAGATGCGCGATCTGGAAACGGCGCGCATCTGTATCCAGTCGTCCCTCACCGGCCACCTGGTGTTGTCGACGTTGCATACCAACGACGCCGCCAGCAGCATCACCCGGTTGCTGGAAATGGGGGTTGAGGATTACTTGCTCAATTCCACCCTCAACACCGTGCTCGCCCAGCGCCTGGTGCGGGTGCTCTGTGAACACTGCCGGGAGTCCTATACCCCCAGTGAGGGGGTGATTCGCGAGTTCGGTTTCGACAAGTTGCAGCAAGGGGAGATTCGGCTGTACCGTTCCATCGGGTGTGAGGCCTGCGGTGGCACCGGTTACCGGGGCAGGGTGGGCATTATCGAGATGTTGCCCATGTCGGACAAAATACGTGAACTGGTGTTGCAGCATGCCGGTTCCGGCAAGATTGAACAGGCTGCCCGGGAGGCGGGCATGCATAGCATGTTTGAGGACGGCTGCCTGAAGGCCCTGCAGGGCATCACCACCATTGAGGAAGTGGTGCGTGTGACGCAGGAGGCCTGACCTTGCCGGTATTTCAGTACAGGGCGGTCAACAACCAGGGCGAAGTCAAAACCGGCAGTTTGGCGGCGGGGTCACAACAGGAGGTGATCGCCCGGTTGCAGGCCATGGGGTTGATTCCCATCAGTGCCGAACAGGCCGGTTCGGCTGTCGCGATCAAACCGGGAGCCCGCCGTTTTCGCAAAAACCGCCTGGGCACCGCTGAGGTTGCCGATTTCACCCGGCAGTTGTCGATTCTGGTGGCGGCGGGACTGCCGTTGGATCGGGCACTGGATATTATCCGCCAGGTCGCGTCCATGCCGGTGATGGTGGAGCTGGTGGAAGATGTTCAGTCCGGGGTGCGGGGTGGTGATCCGCTCTCCAGGGCGCTGCAATCCCACCCCAAACATTTTTCCAGTTTCTATATCAACTTCATTCGTTCCGCGGAGATTTCCGGCAACCTGGCAGAAAGCCTGGAGGACCTGTCTCGCTACCTGGAAAAATCCCAGGCGCTGAAAAGCCAGTTGCTGTCGGCGATGATTTATCCGGTCATTCTGGTCAGTGTCACCCTGTTGTCGCTGGCGATCATCGTCACCTACGTGCTGCCGGAATTTTCCAAACTGTTTGAGGATATGAATGCGGCCCTGCCGGCCAGTACCGCCTTTGTGCTGGGGGCGGCCAATGCGGCGCGGGACTACGGGCTGTTTGTCATTGCCGGGCTGGTGATCCTGGTGCTCTACCTGAAAAACCGCAGCCGCGACCCGGTCTGGCGGTTGCGCTGGGATGGCCGGATTCTGTCCATGGCCCTGCTGGGCGACTTGGTAAAAAAAGTCGAGATGGCCCGCCTCAGCCGCAGTCTCGGCACGCTTTTAAAGGGAGGGGTGCCGCTGCTGACGGCACTCAATATTGCCCGTGACAGCCTGCAGAACCGAGTGATGTCCAGTTGCCTGCAGGAGGTGGCCGCCAGTCTGCAGGAGGGGTCCGGATTGGCCGCACCGCTGCTGGCGACCGGGGTATTCCCGGAGTTTGCCCTGCAGATGATCCAGGTGGGCGAGGAGACGGGCAAGCTGGACAGAATGTTGATCAAGGTGGCGGACATTTATGAGGGGGAAGTGGCTACGGCTACCCAGCGCATGCTGTCCATCCTCGAGCCGCTGCTGATTATCGGGCTGGGATTGGTGATTGGCGGCATTATTATGTCGATTCTGGTGGCTATTCTCAGTATTAATGAATTACCTGTGTAACCAAAACAAAACCGGGGGAGTTTCAATGTATCGTCAAAATCGTGGTTTTACCTTGCTGGAATTACTGGTGGTGCTGGTGATCCTCGGCTTGTTGGCCAGTCTGGTGGGTCCCCAGGTACTGAAACAGGTGGACAGCTCCAAAAGCAAGGCGGCCGCCCTGCAAATTCAGGAATTTGGCACCGCACTGGACCTGTTCAAACTCGAGGTGGGGCGCTATCCCAGCAGCCAGGAGGGATTGGAAGCGCTGATCAGCAAACCCGCCAATGCCCGCTTCTGGAATGGTCCCTACCTGAAGAAAAAGCTGATCCGCCAGGACCCCTGGGGCAACGACTATGTTTACCGCGCTCCCGGTGACCACGGTGACTACGATCTCTATTCCCTGGGCGCCGATGGTCGGGAAGGGGGTGAGGGCGACAACTCCGATGTGGCCAGTTGGGAGTAATTGGCCGGCTTGATTCCCACTCGAGCAGAGGGTCGTCCGTGCTGACTGAACGCCGTTCCGGTCGAGGTTTTACACTGCTGGAATCGTTGGTGGTGCTGTTCTTGGTGTCCCTGATGGTTGGGGTTGCCGCCACCCGCTTTTCGGCGGGCAGTGAAAGTGCCGAGCTGAAAGCGGAAGCGCGCAAACTGGTGGCGTTGATGCGGCAGACCCGCGCTCGGGCGGTGGCTGACAGTGTGTCGCTGGGTATCGCCGCACCAGCGGGGGAAGCCGGTTACCGCCTTGTTCCCGAAGGCAAGGAGGTACTGTTGCCGGCTGGGATGCAGCTGCTGGTAAGGCCCCAGGCCAAGGATCTCGCGTTTGTCGAGCCGGGCATTTTTTTTTACCCCGACGGTGGTTCCAATGGCGGCACCCTGACCCTGACGACGGAGCAGGGCAGTTGGCAGCTGGAGGTCAACTGGTTGACCGGAGAGGTGTCCATTGTTGAGCCCTGAGCGCCGCCAGTGTGGTTTCTCCCTCCTCGAGGTGATCGTGGCGCTGGCGGTGTTGGGTATCTGCGTCACGGTGATTTTGCAGATCATGTCTGCTGTCACCACGGCAGCCCGGGTGACCGATGATTATGCCCAGGCACTGTCCATTGCCGAAACCCGTATGGCGCTGCTGGTGGCCCAGGATAACCCGATCGGGATGGATACCGGCAAAGCGGGCGATCTGTTCCGCTGGAACAGCCAGGTCAGCGAATACCAGCCCGCGATGGACAATCCGCTGTTCAACAACAGCGGTTTTACCGATCCGGAAAATATCTATCGCGCCTACCACTATCAGGTAACGGTCAGTTGGGGCGGCTATCGCAAGCGGCAGCTGGAACTGTCCACTGTCCGGCTCGGGGTGGCGCCCTGATGGCGTCGCGCCCTGACAGCGCACCGGGGTTTACCCTGGTGGAATTGCAGGTGGCACTGTTGCTGGTGTCGCTGATTGCGGTACTGATGATCGGCGCCCTGCGGGTATCCACCCAGACCTGGGACAAGGTGACTGCCAAGCAGGATATCGCCGAGCACCGCCTGCTGGTGGCCAACCTGTTGCGCAAGCAGCTTGGCAATATGCGCTTTTTCAGGGTGCGCTTGGAAAGCGGTGAACTGATCAGCTCTTTCATGGGGGACGGCGAGTCATTACATTTTGTCGCGCCCTATCCCTCCTTCAGAAACGACGGCACGCTCTACTGGTGGACCCTGAAAACGGTCTGGAACGAAGAGACTCAACACTACCAACTGGTGATGGATTACCTGCCCTACCTGGCGGGTGAGATGATCTACCTCGATGAGGAGGGCGCGCCTTACTATGATGATCCCCAACAACGGGATGATCGGGAACCACTGGACCTGACGGTTTCCCGCCTGGTGATTGCGGATGACTTACGGCTCGGCGATTTGGCCTATTACAGTCGCGACAGCCAGGGTGTGGAAGGCTGGGAGGAAGAATGGGAAAACAGTACCCAGGCACCCCTGGTGGTGCAGCTGAGGTTGACCGAGGTGGATGCCGACGGCAGCGAATTTGAATTGCCGGAAATGGCGATAGCACCGCGGTTTGCCAGTCAGCAACTCTATGCCGGGGAGCAGCTTTAATGACCGGCGCCACCGGGTTTTTCGCACCGAGGCAGCCTGGCTTCGCGCTGGTGTCGGTGCTGTGGCTGATCGTTTTGCTGTCGGTACTGGCCATGGGCTTGTCCTACTCCAGCCGTCAGTCCACCCAGGCCATGATCTCGCTGGTGGGCGGTACCCAGGCGCGCTATCTGGCCGAGGGGGGCGTCCAGCTGGTGACCATGAACCTGCTGTCGAGAGACCCCGCGGATCGCTTGCTGGCGGATGGTGAAACCATCGAACTGGATTTGCCCGGAGGTCATGCGAATGTCACGGTCAGCGATGAAAATGGCAAGGTGGATATCAATGCTGCCCGTGAACCGCTGTTGGCGAGGCTGTTTTACAGTCTCGATGTCGATCAAGCTATTGCCGATGCCCTGGCCGATGCCATTGCAGATTTTCGGGATGAGGATGATTTAACCCGCCTGAATGGCGCTGAAGATGATGATTATATTGCCGCAGGTCGTCCTGCCGGCGCCAAGGATGCCCCCTTCACCAGTGTGGAGGAGTTGCAGCAGGTACTGGGGATGACCCCCGAAATTTATCGTGCGGTAGTGCCTTACATCACCATCTACTCCCGGCACCAGGGAATCAATCCCGAGGTGGCCGCACTGCAGGTGCTGATGGCCGTTTCCGACAACTCGCCCATGACCCTGGAAAGTTATATCCAGATGCGCCGGGCGAATCATCGCGACAAGTTGTCGATGCCTGCACCGCCGGCCGTTGACCGGCAATTCCTGTCGCGCACCCGGGGCGTGACCTACGCGATGACGGCGGTCGGGGTGACAGAGGCCGGTCAGCAATCGGGCATCAGTACCACGATCCGGCTGCGCCGTGGGCGCAATCGCATGTCGATTGAAACCATTGATTGGCACCCTTTTATCGAGCGCAACAGTAATGAGGTGATTTCCCCTGCGGCGGCCCATGATCACTAGGGCAGAGACATGCTATTAATAAAAGAAAGCCGGGTGCAGTTATTCTCGGGCACAGCCAGGTTTTTTGGTTGCCCGCTTGAGTCCACCCGGCACCGTGCTACTCTGAGCTCAGGACTATTCTGGAACCCGATTTAGCCATGGCATTAAAACCGCAACAACTGGGAACGGACCGGGTCAAACAATTCTGGGGCTGGTGGCTGGGCGAGCTGCGCCAGATGGTTCCCGGCTCGGTTGGCCGGTTTTTCGCGCGACAACCGGCCACCCTTGCCATTTTGATCGAGCAAAATATTGCCCGCTTTCAGTTACACAGCGACAAATCCGAACAATTATTGGGGGTGCTCGATTTACTGGCCTGCTCTGATCAGGAGCTGTTGGCGTTCCGACAGAGTGCCCTGGCTAATCTTCCCGACAGATTGACTGTTGAGCTGTATCTGTCTCCCGAGCAGATGCTGATCCGCGACCAGTTTCTGCCTCTCGCGACCGAGGCTAACCTCGGTAATGTACTCAATTTTGAAATCGACCGGTTGACGCCGTTTCACCGCGAACAGGTGGAGTTTGGCTACTTGCCCGCCGGGCGTTTTCCCGAGCGGGAAAAAATCAAGGTGCAGCTGTTTGCCCTGCCCCGCAGGGCGCTCGACCTGTTGTTGTCCCGACTGGATAAGCTGGGGCTGTCCCCCGATGCGGTGTATCCGCAACTGCCCCGCAAACCACTGGCAGCCACCCTGAATTTGCTGCCGGAACTCATGCGCCCGGCGGTGGAACCCCTCTGGAACAATCGCGCCAAACAGTTGGGTGCGGTGGTGTTGGCGCTGTTGGCGGCGATCGCGCTGTATCCCCTCTACCAACTCAATCGGCAGCTAGACAGTCTGGAACAGCAGGTGGCGGATATTAGCGGGCCGGCGATGGTGGTGGGCAGTAAACAGACCTTGCTGGCCTCGCGCCTGGCTGCCCAGGACACGTTGGTGTTGCGCAAAAACCACATGCCATCACAATTGGTTATTGTGCAGGAAGTGACCCGGATCATGCCCGACAATACCTGGGTTTCCCGCCTCCGGGCCGATGACGGCGGTGTCAATTTACAGGGGGAATCCAGCAAGGCGTCCGATCTGATCGCATTGCTCGAACAGTCTGAACGGTTCCAGAATGTACAGTTTGTATCGCCTATTACGGTGAATCCTGCCACCAATATGGAGCGCTATGAAATCAAAATGGAATTGGCGGGAGTGGCCCAGTGAACCCGTTGTCACCCGCGACTAGCCGCTTTGTCGCCGTCTCCCTATTGATCGTACTGGTGCTGTTTGTGCTGTTTTACCTGTTGTTGCCGCTGGGCAGAATTTACGCCGAGAAAAGCGCCGAGGTGGCCAGCCTGGCTGATCAATTGCGCCGCTTTGAATACCTGGTCGCCAATGAGGATAAGATCAATGGTGAACTGAAGCGTATTGAGGAGCTGGGCAGTGACGGAGATTTGTTTCTCAGTGGCAACAGGCAATCCATCGCTTCCGCCAACCTGCGGGAATTCATCAACGAGGCGGTCAAACGCAGTGGTGGCCAGTTGGTCAGCAGTCAGGATTATGAAGCGGATCCGGTGCCCTCCGCCACGCCGATTGGTTTGCGTTTGCAGGTCAGCGGGGAGGTGCAAAACCTGGTGGATTTGCTGTACGAACTGGAGAGCGCGCGGCCAGTTATTTTTATCGATGAACTGTCGGTGACCAGTTCGTCCACCCGCATCCGCTCCTCCCGGGTGAGGAACACCCGGATCAGCAGGACGGCGGTACGACCTAATCTGAACAGTCTCGATATTCGCATGGATGTTGTCGGTTATCTGGCAGGGGAGGCGAAATAACATGGCTTTGGCTCAAACCACTAGTCCTCTGGTTCGCTTGCTGAAGAGCTGTATGTTGGTGTTATCGGTGGCCCTGGTGTTGGAAATCGCCTGGCTGGGAATGGTCATGCGCTTCTCCGGTACAACGGAAGCCCCGAAGCTTGACTACGGCATTGCGCCCACCGCGATTGTGCCGATGGCCGCCCGTGAGGCATTTGAGGAGTCCGTGGACCGATCACTCTTCAGCTGGAATCGCCGCCCCAAAGTGACAGAGCAGCCCGTCAGCGAAGAGGGCCTGCCGTCGAAGTGGCTGCTGACAGGAGTTGTCAATACCGGACACACGACCTACGCTATATTCAGTGATGTAAGCGGCGACCAGCGGCTGCGCTTGGAAAAGGGTATGTACTTGGAAAAGTGGAAGCTGGAAGCGATTACCCCCGAGCAGGTAACGCTCTCGGATGGCGATGAAACCGAAGAGTTCTATCTTCGCGAGACCGGGCAGCAGGAAAAAACCTTGAACCAGAACCCTCGGAAGGATGCGGAGGAAGAGGAAACTGATTAACAGTCCATTACTCACCGGGAAGCCCCGGAATGGCTGCAAAAAAAACGTAAATAAGGAAGCAAGGCAATGAGATACGTCTTTGGCAAGTGCTTGGCTGTGGGATTATTGTCTATTTTTACTACCTCCTGCTCGACGACACAGTCCCCTCAAACCACAGCAGCTCCCCCGGTAATATCTGCCCCCAAGGCCGCGCTGGAAAAACCGGACTCGGGAGAGGTGTCCGGCCCGATAACCTCGTTAAAGGAAAAGCAGGAAATTCCCCTCAAGGAAGTTTACAGGGGGACGGGCGGTTTTATTAATTCTGCCAGAGGGGGCAGCCAGGGTGACTCCGAGGGCGAGGTGACACTCAATTTCCAGAACTCGCCCATCGCCGAGGTGGTCAAGACCATTCTCGGGGATATCCTCGGCGTCAATTATGCTATCAACGATGCGGTAAGCGGTACGGTCTCCATGCGCACCGCGCGGCCGGTAGCCCAGGATGCCCTGATCCCGGTGCTGGACAACCTGCTGCGCATGAACGGTGCGGCGATCGTCAAGAGCCAGGACTTTTACGAGATTGTGCCCATCGACGAAGGGGCGATTTCCGGCCTCACGCCCTCGGTAAGACTGAGCGCCGACCGCGGCTACCAAATGCTGGTGGTACCATTGCAATATATCGGTGCCAAGGAGATGGCGCGTATTCTGGAGCCGGTTAAATCAGGCAAGGCGTTGGTGCAGGCCGATGAGGCCCGCAATCTGCTGATGCTGGCCGGCAACTATGGTGAACTCTTTAACCTCCGTGAAACCATTGCCATTTTCGATGTCGATCAGCTCAAGGGCATGTCGGTGGGTTTATTCCGGATGCAAAATGTTGATGCAGCCACCATGCTCGCCGAGCTCGAAACCATCTTTGGTGACCAGGCGAGCGGTCCGCTGGCGGGCCTGGTAAAGTTTACCGTCATGGAGCGGCTGAATGCATTGCTGGTCATTTCTCCCCAGAAAAAATACCTGGAAGATGTGGATACCTGGGTGCGTCGCCTCGACCAGGCGGAAAATCCCCACGGCATGAACATGTATGTCTATTACGTGCAGAATGGCAAGGCGGAAAATCTGGCAGATCTGTTGACCCAGTTGTTTGAAGGCAAGCGCCGCAGTGCCGTGGCCATGGCGCAGCGTAAACCTGCTGCTCCCCCGACACTGCCGCCCGCCGAAGGCGAAGAACCCTCGGTGCCGTCCCGGGCCAATGAACAGGTCTCCAGCATTGATGTGGGGGATGTCACCATTATCCCCGATGCGGAAAACAATGCCCTGCTGGTACTGGCGACACCGACGGATTACGCCGAAGTTGAAAAGGCCATGCAAAAGCTGGATGTGTTGCCGATGCAGGTGTTGGTGGAGGCGTCCATTGTGGAGGTGACCCTAGACCACAATTTGGAGTACGGATTGCAGTGGTTCCTGAAGAGCAGCCATGGCAAATATGACGGCATTGGCGGTTTGAATATTCCCAATGATGGCGGACTTCCGGGTATTCCTTCCCTCACCGGCGCATTGCAAGACCCGGCCAACTTCACCTATGCCATTTTCGATGCCTCGGGCACCCGGGCCTTGCTCAATGCCATTGCCGGCGATAGCCGCCTGGACGTGCTGTCATCCCCCTCGCTGATGGTGCTGGATAACCAGACCGCCACCATTCGCGTGGGTGACCAGGTGCCGATACGCACGTCTGAAACCTCGAATGTCAGCAGTGGTGAGGTTGTCGATGATGAGTTTCGCTCCAATATCACCAGCCAGATCCAGTACCGGGATACCGGTGTGACCCTGGAAGTAACACCCCGGGTAAATGCCGGTGGCATGGTGATGCTGGATATTACCCAGCGGGTGGACGATGTCTCTACAACCACCTCATCGACAATTGATTCGCCCACCATCCTGCAACGGGAAATTACCACCAGCGTGGCGGTGCAGAGCGGTGAAACCATCGTGTTGGGCGGACTGATTCGCGAGGACAAGGAGAAGTCAGATGGCGGTATTCCGTTCCTGAAAGACATCCCCATCGCGGGCTTCCTGTTCAGCGGCAAGAAGACCAGCAAGAGTAAAACCGAGCTGGTGGTGATGATCAGCCCCAGCGCGGTTGCCAACCCGCAGGAGGCGCGCCAGGTGACCGAAGAGTACAAGTCCAAATTGCAGGGCGTGGACCTCTCCGCGTTTAAGTAACCGTCTCAAAAAGTAATTAAAAGGGCCACCGAGATCCGTGGCCTTTTTTATATGCAAATTTCATGGCGAAGTTTTGAGATTTGCTTCGGCCCGTTGAGGGCCGTATCAAATATAGCCCCGGCTTTAGCCGGGGGAATCTCTGTGCAGGATTGATCGGAATCGCAATCTGCTGGCGACACTATTTTGAAAACCGGATATTGATGGTTTCCACCTGCACGCTGTCGCCTACGGTTTTGAGTGAAGGGTGGTCGGATTGCAGCGTGACCGTCGCCACAGTGGATGCATCCAGCAAGAGATTTTTGCTGACCGCTACCGAGTCGTCCAGGTACAGGGTGGTGGGGGTGCTGAACACCGCCTTGTCAAAGGTGATTTTTGAATATCTCGGGCTGTAATTGGTGAGTGCGATCGCGCCCTTCAGTGAACAGTCGTTTTTGGCGGACGTACAACCCCTGATGTCCTGGTCGGACAGGGTGTCGATCTCCATGTTGACCGCGGGCTGGATTTCAAATGCTCCGATGTCGGTGATGCCGCACGCATATCTGGGGTCGCCATTGCCCCGCTGATCCCAAACCAATGGCTTGCCATTTTCATCCACGGCAGCCTCGTTATCACCCCAGTTGAATTCAGCGGAAGCGGTGCTGATGGGAATCGATTTCACCGGACCGTTGTAATAGCCCGGCTTGGCAAGCCTGGGGTCCTTCGAGGAATACGGCTGGCCACAGCCCGTGTTGGATTCGATGGTATTTTGAATGTTGGCTGTAACTGTTCCCTCGGAATGGCAATCCTCGCCAGGTGAACTATTGGCAAGAATGGAATTGACGAGCTCGAGAGCCGCTTGGTTGAAAACAGCACCACCACGTTCCGCTTTATTCAGAGTGAAGGTGGTGTTGACCAGTCGATTGGTTCCACTGGCAAAGTACAGGGCGCCACCCGCATCTTTCGCGAAATTTTCATAGAAAGTGCTGTTATAGATAATGGCTCTGGGACCATCCGAATAAATAGCGCCACCATTTTCTGTCCCGCCATTGTCATTAAAGGTTGAGCTTTCAACCACCAGCTCACCTTTATTTTGAATGGCGGCCCCATTTCTTGACCGGCCATTTTGTAGCGTCAGGTGTTTTACCTTTAATTTTGTCCGGGGGGAAACCAGCAGAATCTGATGTCGGTTCTGACCATCGAGAGCAATGCCGCTCGCCTTCCAGAGCATCTCTTTGATAAAGCCATCGATTAACAGGTTATCCGTGATCTCGGGAAGCGGGCTGTCCAGGTAAATGGTCTGGGGCTCGTTATAGAGGCCATCATCCTGTTCAAAAATGATCTGATCAGTTCCGGGTGAGGTATTTGCCAGGTCGATGGCTTCCCTGAGTGATCCCAACCCTGAGTCGGAAGTGGACCAGACCTTGAAGGTCTGAATGATCTCTCCCAGATGCCAGGGGGCCAGTTTGTGGGGAGCTTCAGGTCTTTTCTCGGGCAGTTGCTGGCAATTGCTTAGTAGAACGCATACTGCTGCGGCCAGGGCTAGTGAGCTGTAGCGCGATGACTTCATGGCTGAACCTGATCAAAGCGGTTGATTATTAGCATAGGCCAAGTTGATCTGTCCTGTGATTTGTCGGCAGTGCTGCTAAATTTAAAGCAGCCGGTTTCGACTGGTTGGTGCAGGAATCCTTGCTACGGCGGTAGTTGAGGGTGTGATGAGGCGGCATTTGTTCTGCGGCCTGGGCATATGAACCTTATGAAACTATTTGGTTATGACAGGGTTTGTTCCCCGTTTCTGGCAGTTTGTACTGGCGTACTTCTGTCCCTCGGCGCGGTATTATTCCTGGCCGCGGAGCAGCGGGCCGGGGTGGCGTCAGGTATTGCCCCCGAATCCAGTACCGAGCCCGGCGCCGAGGTCGTATCGTCCCCAATTCAGAACGATGGAAAAACCGGTGTGGCTGATCATCTTTCTCCTCCAGATGATTGGTCCGAACCGTCGATTGCATTGCCAGGTGGCTCAGCGCAAACCCGCCTGGGTTGTGACGGGTTTGCAGAGAAACCGCTCCGTGAAATACCCTCGGGCGGCATTGTCAAATGGACCGATGAACAGGGCATTACCCACTATGAGGACTATCATGGTGAGGGGCCTCCCGAGGGCCTGGAAGTGGTGACACGCTTTCCCGATACCAAGGAATATTTCTTTTTAAGCATCGAATCCGACTACGGGGTATTGCCGACCAACTTCAGAACGGCAATCGCCGCTAAAGCTGTCTGGATTTACGAGTATTACCGCGCCCTGCTGGACGAGCGCTTCTTGAGCCGGGCAAGGGTGAACCTGGTGGTGCACAGGAACAAGGCAGGTTATGAAGCGATTAGAAGCCAATATGTTGGCGCTGGGGCAGAAGATGTACCCGGCTTTTATATTGTTTCCGGCAACCGGGCGCAGATCCTTTATCAGGATAATGATGAACAGACCCTCAAGGTGATGGTTCACGAGGTGGTGCATGTCATCAATAACCAGCTGTTTGGCCAGATGCCGCGGTGGTTGAATGAGGGGCTGGCCACGTATATGGAGTCCCTGGACAGGGATGAACAGCGTCCCGCTAGCGCAACAGAGCGACTGCGGCTGATCAAGCGACAGGTGGGCCTGCCACTGCTGGACCGGGTGAGCGTTCGACAGATACTGTTCAGCGAGAATCTTCCCTGGGGACCGAGGGAGCGAATCATCTACTATCCGTTTTCCCAATTACTGACGACCTATTTGTTGCAGCCTGAAAACCGCGCTTTCTCGCGGCTGTTTTTCAGTTACCTGGCCGCCCATAAGTGTGAAACCCCTGATGTGGCCGACTATATCAATGCCCATTACCCGGGGGGGATCGATGGCTTGTCCGCAGGGTTTGTCCGCTGGTTAGCCCGTTGACGAGCCCCTTTGCTTCCCCGCTTGCACCGGTCGGATTCCCGAGACAATGATAATTGTCTGCCGGATAGACCCGGGCGACTATGCGCCCTTCCTGCAACGGGCTAGACTTGGGGTTCAAGGATATAGCCATGTACTACGAAGCCTATTTTGAACTTCAGGAAGCGCCGTTTTCCATTTCCCCGGATCCGCGCTATCTGTACCTGACCCAGAATCACCGGGAGGCGCTGGCCCATCTGCTCTACGGTGTTAGCAGCAATGGTGGCTTCGTCTTGCTGACCGGGGAAATCGGTGCGGGCAAAACCACCGTCTGCCAGTGCCTGCTGGAGCAGTTGCCCGACAACAGCGATGTCGCCTACATTCTCAACCCCAAGCTGGAACCCTGGGAGTTTCTCGCCACCATCTGTGATGAATTGGGTATTCATTATTCAGAGGATGACACCAGCCTCAAGCACTACATTGACCTGATCCATCGCTACCTGCTGGAGGCTCACGGCAAGGGGCGCAACACGGTGTTGATGGTGGATGAGGCGCAAAATCTCAGTACCGAGCTGATCGAACACCTGCGGCTGTTGACCAATCTGGAGACTCGAGAGAAAAAACTCTTGCAGATCATGCTGGTGGGGCAGCCGGAACTGCGGGACAAGATTGCGCTGCCGGAAATGCAGCAGATGGCCCAGCGGATCACCGCTCGCTATCACCTGGGTCCGTTGACCAAACCGGAGGTGGCGGCCTATGTCCGCCACCGGCTGAAAGTGGCGGGAGCCCCGCGGGAACTGTTCAGCCGGGAAAGTCTCAACCAGTTGTGGAAGTACACCGGCGGTGTGCCGCGACTGATCAATATCATCTGCGACCGCGCCCTGTTGGGTACCTATACGTCCAAGGCTCACCGGGTCGAGCGGCCCGTGCTGGAGGATGCCGCCGCCGAGGTGCTGGGCCGACAGGCGAGAATCAAGTCATCCCGGTCACCTCAATGGATTTGGGCTTCCGCTGCGGTGTTGCTGGCGGCCCTGGCTTTTGCCGCCGCGTATTATTCCCGGGAGTTGATCCCCGGTCGCCAGCAGCTCTCATGGGTGGTGCCGGTGCAGTCCGCTGATCAAGCCGTTGCCCCGTCACGCCCTGTCTCGGCACCAGCAGCGATGCAAAACGCGCGCGACATTGCCGGAGATGACCCAGGCACGCCGAACGCCCCCCCTGCAACCCCTGATGAAGCCCCGGCGGAAGTGGTCACAGCGGCTGTTCAGGATTCCGGCGCGGAAGCGGATCCACCGCTCACCGAGGTGTCGGCGGAGTTCCCGCAGGTAGCTAGAACCCCGACGTTTGAGGGGGCCGCGGTGGAGGTGCCCGCCCTGGACCTCCCGTTTCCCGCCCATTTGTCCGCAACGGTTCTGAGCGATACGGCATTTGCTGCAATGTTTCGCCGCTGGAACATTGAATACGCGCCGCAACCCGGGACAGAACCCTGCCGCTATGCCGCCGCCAGGCAGCTGGGCTGTGCGAATGGCCAGGGGAGCCTGGCCATGTTGCTGAACTTGGACAGACCGGCCCTGCTGACCCTCTACGACAGTGAGGGGCGATCCTACCCGGCGGCGTTGATCGGGGTGATGGATACCGATGTCAGCCTGGTTCTGGGTGGCGAATTGAAACGTATTCCCGCCGCGGCGCTGTCCCGGTGGTGGTACGGCGAGTACCTGGTGCTCTGGAACTTGCCGCCGGGCTATGTGCGGCCTCTGGTGAAAGGCAGCTCCGGCAATGCGGTTGTCTGGTTGTTGCAACAATTGGGTGAGACAATCGATGCGGATCAGCCTTCCCGGGATTTCAGCGAACAACTTGAGCAGCGCGTCAAACTGTTTCAGCGCAGCCACGGCCTGATTCCCGACGGCGTGGTGGGACCACTGACCATTATCGCTCTCAATAACGCAGCCCATGCCGGGTCGCCGCGGCTTACTGGCCCGGTCAAGGAATAACTACGCCATGTCCTATATCTTGGAAGCCCTCAAGGAATCACAGCGCAGCCGGGATGAACAACGGGTGCCGGATATTATGACGGCACATGCCGCCCCCGAGTCTGCCAATGGGGGCCGGGGACCCGGCCGTCGGATCTGGGTGCCGTTGTTGCTGGTACTGTTGGCCGCCGGGGCCGGGTGGTGGTATGCCGGGCAGCGTGACCAGCTGCCGATACGCCCCGAGTTGTCGGATATCGAGCCGGCAGCCCCAGCTGCAGTGACTCAGCAGCCATCGTCTAGCCAGCCGCTTTCCCCGCCACCAGCGCCTGCGGCAGTGAATGAACAGTCGTTGTCTGGCCAGCCGCCTTCCCCGCCAGCGGACTCGGCCGTCGCCGCAAGTGAAACGCAGGCTGCGCCACAGGAACCCGCATTACCCGCCGAACCCGTTGCCGTTGCAGCGGACAGCGCCCCGGCTCCCGTGGCTGAACCGCCGGTCAGTCTGCCCCAGCCGGCAACACCCCGAGAGGTGATTGTAGCCGAGGCCGTGCCCGAGCCGGCGGCCGCAGCGCCGGTGCGGACGGATAACACCGCGGCCCAGCGCACAGTGCCTACCCCTGCCGAAGCTGTGCTGGACAGGGCCGATCAGGCGGCGGCCATCGCGGCGGGGGCGACGGAGCCTGGAACGGACAAAAGCCGGCCCCGGGATGAGCCTGCCCCATCGGTTTCGGCTACCGAGGTGACGGCGGAGGCCGCGCCTGTGGCAACGGAACCGGAACGCATTCCCCACTTCCGTGAATTACCC
>NZ_JBFHQR010000042.1:0-16400 GCF_041592135.1 Porticoccus sp.
GACGTCGGAGAACTCGCCCAGGGACAGATCCGGGCCGGCGATAATGTTGACCAGAATACCCCGTGCGCCCTGCAGGTTGATGTCTTCCAGCAGCGGGCTGTGAATCGCCATTTCCGCGGCGATGCGGGCACGCTCTTCGCCCGTGGCTTCACCGGTACCCATCATGGCCTGGCCCATTTCGGACATCACCGTGCGCACGTCGGCAAAGTCGACGTTGATCATACCGGGGCGGATGATCAGGTCGGCGATACCCTGCACGGCACCCAGCAGTACATCATTGGCCGCCTTGAAGGCTTCCAGCAGGCTGGTGGTTTTACCCAGCACCTGCAGCAGCTTTTCGTTGGGCACGGTGATCAGCGAATCCACCTTGTCCTTCAGTTCGCGCAGACCTTCATCGGCAATGGTCATGCGCTTGCGGCCTTCAAAGACGAACGGTCTGGTCACCACCGCCACCGTCAGAATACCCAGCTCCTTGGCCACGTCCGCCACGATGGGTGCCGCACCGGTACCGGTACCGCCGCCCATGCCCGCGGTGATAAACACCATGTCCGCCCCTTGCAGGACATCCGCGATGCGATCGCGGTCCTCAATGGCGGCGTGGCGCCCCACCTCGGGATTGGCGCCCGCACCCAATCCCTTGGTCAGCCCGTTGCCGAGCTGGAGGATGGTGGCGCTGCCGATATCCTTCAGTGCCTGGGCATCGGTATTGGCGCAGATAAATTCCACGCCATCCACTTGGCTGTTCATCATATGGCGCACGGCGTTGCCGCCGCCGCCACCGACTCCGATGACTTTGATTTCCGCGCTATCCGGCACGCTATCAACGATCTGAAACATGATTAATACCCCTCGATTGGACCTGTGTTAAACGCCAGTAACTTACAAATTGCCCTGAAACCAGCTTTGCAGCCGGCTGAAAAAACTTACCTTGGTACTTTCACGGCGGCGGCTGACCCTGCGGCCATCCTGCTGTTGTTGCATGCCGTACATCAGCAGCCCCACCCCCGTGGAATAGATCGGGTTGTCGACAATGTCCGTCAGCCCCTTGATGTTGCACGGTGAACCCAGTCGCACCGGCATGTGGAAGATTTCTTCCGCCAGTTCCACCGCGCCTTCCATTTTTGAGGTGCCACCGGTCAGCACCATGCCCGCCGCCACCAGATCCTCGAAGCCGCTGCGACGCAACTCCGCCTGTATCAGCGTGAACAGCTCGTCGTAGCGGGGTTCCACCACCTCGGCCAGGGACTGGCGGGACAGATCCCGGTGGGGCCGATCCCCGACGCTCGGCACCTTGATGGTTTCATCCGGTCCGGTCATCTTGGCCAGTGCGCAGGCGTACTTGATCTTCAGCTCTTCGGCATGAGCGGTGGGTGTGCGCAGGGCGTGGGCGATGTCATTGGTGACCTGGTCACCGGCGATCGGAATAACGCCGGTATGGCGAATGGCGCCGTCGGTGAAGATGGCGATATCGGTGGTGCCGCCGCCAATGTCCACCAGGCAGACGCCCAGCTGTTTTTCATCCTCGGTGAGCACCGCGTAGGAGGACGCCAACTGCTCGAGAATGATGTCGTCCACCTCCAGGCCGCAGCGGCGAATGCACTTCTTGATGTTCTGGGCGGCATTGGCCGCACAGGTCACCAGGTGTACCTTGGCTTCCAGACGCACCCCCGACATGCCCAGCGGTTCGCGCACCCCCTCCTGATTGTCGATGATGAATTCCTGGGGCAGCACGTGCAGAATTTCCTGATCGGCCGGAATGGCCACCGCCCTGGCGGCGTCAATCACCCGCTCGATGTCCAGCGGCAACACCTCGCGGTCGCGGATGGCCACAATGCCGTGGGAGTTGAGGCTACGAATGTGGCTGCCGGCGATCCCCGCATACACCGAGTGAATGTGACAGCCGGCCATCAGCTCCGCCTCCTCGATGGCCCGCTGGATGGAGTGCACCGTCGACTCGATGTTGACCACCACTCCTTTCTTCAATCCCGAGGAGGGGTGCAGGCCGGTGCCGACGATTTCCAGCGTGCCACCGGGTCCGGCCATGCCAACGATGGAAACGACCTTGGACGTACCTATATCCAGCCCGACGATCAGCCTTTCATCATTTGAGTTCGCCATGTTTCGACCTCACACTTGCCCCGGCGCCGCAGCGACGCCCGTTAATTTCTGCCCTATCTGCCCATTGACGCGGGTGTGTTCCAACACCCACTGCACGGCAACCCCGTTGTCATAGCGAACATCCACTCTGGCCACCCGCTGTGCCTGTTCTTTCAGCTGCTGTTCCCAGACCTCAAGGAAACGGCGCATTTTTTCCATCACCTGGTCCCGGCCAATGACCAGTTCCAGGTTGTTGTCGAGCCGCAGCCACCAGGCACCCCGGTCATCCCGCTTGAGAGCGGCAATGCGCAATCCGGAAGACTGCAGCAGCTGGGCCATTTCCCGGTATGACTTCATCAATTGGCGCTCGCTCTGGTCGCCGCCCTGCAGCATCGGCAGGTAAGACAGCACCCCGTTGTCGCCGATCTCGCGGCGCTCACCGCGCACATTGAGGAACGCGGTGTTGCCCCAGCGGGCAATCGGCACCTCTTCCGTCACCGCAATCAGCAACCCGTCCGGCCAGCGGCGACTCACCCTGGCCTGCAGAATCCAGGGGTGCAGCTCCAGCTCCCGACGAATTTTCTGCAGATCCAGATTGAGAAACCCGCCGGTTACCAGCGGTTCGACCAGCCGCTGGATCGCCCCCTGATCCACCTGGGAAAACTCGCCTTTCACGGCAATCACCCCAATCGCCACATTGAGTCGCTGATACAGCTGTTCCATGCCCCAGCCGACGCCGGCCAGCAGTGCTGCAACCGTCAGCAGCGACAGCCCCCGCCGCAACCAGCGCAACCGCTCACCCGGCATCGGCGGCACCTGACGGCGCATCGCCCCAGCGTCCTGAGCGACGCCAAACATCTAGCGCAGCCCCCGGGAGAGGCTGGTGTCGAGAATCTTCAGCACCAGCTGGTCAAAACTGTATCCCGCCGCCCTGGCCGCCATGGGCACCAGGCTGTGATCGGTCATGCCGGGCACGGTATTCACCTCCAGCAGGAACAGTTCTCCCGACTGGTTGGCCATCACATCCACCCGCCCCCAACCGCTGCAACCGAGGCTGCTGAAGGCCTGCCAGGCCAGATCTTTCAGGGCCGTCTCGGCGGCGCTAGCCAATCCGCACGGACACAGGTAGCGGGTGTCATTGGCCAGGTATTTGGCGTCGAAATCGTAGAAGCCGTGATCTGTCTCCAGCTTGATGGGGGGCAACACCTCCCCATCCAGTACCGCCACGGTGTATTCCGCTCCGCTGATCCACTGCTCGGCAATGACACTGCTGTCCAGCGCTGCCGCCTCGCGCCACGCCGCTTCCAGCGCCTCGGCGCTGTCCGCCCGGGTCATTCCCAGACTTGAACCCTCGTGACTGGGTTTCACCATCACGGTGCCGCCGAGCAGCTCCAGCACCTGTTGCCAGTTGGTTTCCCGGTCCAGGACCGCAAAGGACGCCGTGGGCAGACCGGCACCCTGCCAGAAGCGCTTGGTGTACAACTTGTCCATGGCCAGGGCCGAAGCGAAGACACCGCTGCCGGTGTAGGGCAGGCCCAGCAGTTGCAGCGCGCCCTGTAGCGAACCATCTTCGCCACCCGGGCCGTGCAGCATGATCAACACCCGGTCTAGCCCGAGGCCGGGCAATTGCTGCAACAGGTCGGCGCCCGCATCGATGGGCACCAGATCCACGCCACTGCGCTGCAGGGAAGCAATGACCGCGCGACCGGAAATCAACGAGATTTCCCGCTCCGCCGAAGTGCCGCCGTAGAGCACGCCGACCCGGCCATATTTCTGTTTCATCACTTCGCTCACTGCCATTGCCGTTCTCTGTGTTCTCTCGCTATCTCAACTTGCGGTCAGCCAGTATTTTCACCAATTTGCCGACACTGCCCGCACCCTGGGTAATCACCATGTCACCGCCGCCGACAATATCTTTCAGCACATCCGCCACCGACTCGATGTCGGGGGCATAGATCGGGTCCACCAGGCCGCGCTGGCGGATACTGCGACACATGGTGCGACTGTCGGCACCGGGGATTTCCTCCTCGCCCGCCGGATAGACCTCCAGCAAAATCAGCACGTCGCAGCTCGACAACACCTGCACGAAATCCTCGTAGAGATCGCGGGTACGGCTGTAGCGGTGGGGCTGGAAGACCATCACCAGGCGCTTGTCCGGCCAACCTTCGCGCACCGCCTTGATGGTGGCGGCGACCTCCCGCGGATGGTGACCGTAATCATCCACCAGCATCGCGGTGCCCCCCGGCACCGGGTAGTCTCCGTAAATCTCAAAGCGGCGGCCGACACCCTGGAAGCAGGACAAGCCCTGCTGAATCGCCTCGTCCGAAAGCCCTTCGTCAGTCGCCACGGCGATCACCGCCGTGGCATTCTGCACGTTGTGCACACCGGGAATATTGAGTTCAATCTCCAGCGGTTGCTGCTGCTCCGGTCGATATACCTTGAAACGACTGTGGTTCTGCCTGATCGATACGTCTTCGATACGGAAATCCGCATCCTCCGCGAACCCGTAGGTCAATACCGGGCGCGACACCAGTGGCAGAATCTCCCGGATCACCGGGTCGTCGATACAGAGCACCGCCAGACCGTAAAACGGCAGGTTGTGCAGAAACTCCACAAACGTCTGCTTGAGGCGATTGAAGTCGAAGCCATAGGTTTCCATATGGTCGGCATCGATATTGGTGACCACCGCCACCATCGGCTGCAGGTGCAGGAAAGAGGCATCGCTCTCATCCGCCTCGGCCACCAGATAGCGACTGACACCCAGCCGGGCGTTGGTGCCCGCACCTTTCACCAGCCCGCCAATCACAAAGGTGGGATCTTCGCCACCGGCCGCCAGCACGGCTGCCAGCAGACTGGTGGTGGTGGTTTTGCCGTGGGTGCCGGCCACCGCAATGCCGTGGCGGTAACGCATCAGTTCCGCCAGCATCTCCGCGCGGCGCACGATCGGGATGCGCTGTTCCCGGGCACCGATTATTTCCGGGTTGCTCTCGGTCACCGCGGAGGATTGCACCACCACGTCGGCACCGCTGACATTGTCGCCGGTATGGCCCATCATGATCTTTGCCCCCAGGCGTCGCAGCCGGGCGGTATTGCTGTTGTCCGCCAGATCGGAACCGGAGATGAGATAGCCCTGGTTGAGCAATACTTCGGCGATGCCGCACATGCCACTGCCGCCGATGCCGATAAAATGGATACGGCGGATGCGACGCATTTCCGGCACCGCATGAAAACCCTCAGCGCCCACGGCACACCTCCTCACAGATATCCGCCACCTGTTCCGCCACTCGCGGCCTGGCCAATTTGCGGGCATTGGCCGCCATCGCCTTCAGGCGCTCGCCGTCCGCCAGCCAGCTCTGCACCACCCCGGCCAGTTTCTCCGCCGTCAGTTGCGACTGGGGGATCAACACCGCGGCATCGCCGTCCACCAACCACTGGGCGTTGTGGGTCTGGTGATCATCGATGGCGAAGGGAAACGGAATCAGCACCGAGGCCACCCCCGCCGCCGCCAGTTCCGACACCGTCAGGGCGCCGGCGCGGCAGATCACCAGGTCGGCCCAGCCATAGGCTTCCGCCATATCGGCAATAAAGGGCTCCACCTGCGCTGCGACCCCCGCCCGGCGGTAGCTGTCGACTGTCAGCTGCTGATGGGCCCGGCCGCACTGGTGGCGAACCTGTGGCCGAGAGGCTTCCGGCAAGGTTGCCAGTGCCTCAGGCACCCGCTGGTTGATGGCCAGCGCGCCGAGGCTGCCGCCCAGCACCAGTACACGGTGCGGGCGACCCGGTTGGGCCATGCGGACTTGCGGCGCCGGCAGCTCACTGATTTCAGGGCGCACCGGATTGCCGGTCCACTCACCCCCCGGCAGCGCGCCGGGGAAGGCGACCAGCACCCGGTTTGCCACTTTGGCCAGCAGGCGGTTGGTGGTACCGGCAATGGCATTCTGCTCATGGATCACCAGGGGAATGCCGAGCAGTTTTGCCGCCAGGCCTCCGGGGCCGGAGGCAAACCCCCCCAGTCCCAACACCGCATCCGGGCGTTCCCTGCGCAGCACAGCCATGGCCTGCCACAGCGCCCGCAACAGCAGCAGCGGCGCCCACAGCAGTTTTGCGATGCCCTTGCCGCGCAAGCCCTCGACCTCGATATAGTTGATCGAAAAACCGTTGGCGGGCACCAACTCGGCTTCAATACCGCGCCGAGTGCCCAGCCAGGACACCGCCACATCGCGCGCGCGCAGGGCCTGCGCCACCGCCAGGGCGGGGAAGACGTGGCCGCCGGTGCCACCGGCCATCACCATCACCTTGTTACAGCTCCGCTCTGTCACGTCTCACCTGTCTCGCCACCGCCGGCACATCATCCATTTCCCGGTTAATTCGCAATACCAGCGCCACCATGGCGCAGCACATCAGCAAACTGCTGCCGCCATAACTGATAAACGGCAGGGTCAGCCCCTTGGTGGGCAGCAGCCCCGAGGTCACCCCCATATTGATAAAGGCCTGCCCCGCCATCATGGTGGCGATGCCAAAACAGCTGTAGGCGGCAAACCAGTCCTCCAGCGCCACCGCCCGTTTGGCCACGCGCAAAATACGCGACACCAGCAGAACGTAAAGGCCTATCACCAGGGCCACACCGACCAGGCCAAATTCCTCGGCGTAGATGGCAAACACAAAGTCCGTATGGGCTTCCGGCAGATAAAACAATTTCTGAACGCTGTTGCCGAGGCCGACACCCAACCATTCGCCGCGACCGAAAGCGATCAGCGACTGGGTCAGCTGGTAACCGCTGTCGTACTGGTCCGCCCAGGGATCGAGGAACGTCACCAGCCGCTGCAAACGGTAGGGCGACAGCAGCGCCACCGAGGCTAGCGCGCTGATCCCCGCCAGCAAAATCAAAGAGAACTGCCAGAGCTGGGCGCCCCCCATAAACAGCATGCCGAGCACCGTGGCCGCCATCACCACAGCGGAGCCAAAATCAGGCTGCAACAACAGCAGCAGGGCGATCAGTGCCACCAGACCGATCGGTCTGGCGAAGTAGCGCCAGTTGTCACGCAGCTCGCGCTGGTAGCGCTCCAGGTAACCCGCGGTAAACAAAATCATCACGAATTTGGCCAGCTCCGAGACCTGCAGGTTGATCGGCCCAAGCGGAATCCAGCGCTGGCTGCCATTGACCCGGCGGCCAATACCGGGAATCAGCACCGCCACCAGCATCAGCAGCGTCAACAACAGCAATGGCACACCGTAGTGGTACCAGACGCGCGAGGGTACAGAGAGGAACACCCCGGCCACCGCCACGCCCAGCAACAGAAACATCAGGTGCCGCTTCAGGTAGAAGAAGGCATCGCCGTAGTTGTGCTCGGCAAAGCTGATGGAGGCCGAACAGATCATCACCAGGCCAATGGTGGCAATGGCGCAGGCCGCCAACAACAACGACTGATCCAGCTCCCTGAGAAATGCCGTGCAACGGGACCACTGCAGCGCCAGCATACTCATGCCAGCCCCTCCACCACTGCGGCAAACTGGCGACCGCGGTCTTCAAACCCCTTAAACATGTCAAAGCTGGCACAGGCCGGTGACAGCAGTACGATATCCCCGGCTTCAGCCACCTGGCTGGCCGCGGCGACGGCCGCGTTCAGGCCGGTGGCATGAACGGTCGCCACCTGGCCGGCGACCGCTTGATCGATTGCCGCGGCATCTTCTCCGATCAGCACCAGCAGCTTGACGGCAGCGGGCAGCGTCGCGGCCAGGGGGGCGAAATCCTGGCCCTTGCCTTGACCGCCGGCGATCAGAATCAGATTTTTTCCCCGTGCCAGGCCGGCGATGGCCGCCAGCGTGGCACCGACATTGGTCGCCTTGGAATCGTTGATGTAACTCACGCCATTGCGCTCGGCGACCACCTGACAGCGGTGTGACAGCCCCTTGTAGCGCCGCAGGGTGACCAGCATGGCATCCATCGGCACACCGACGGCGGTGCCCAATGCCAGCGCCGCCAGGGCGTTGGCGGTATTGTGTCGACCCTTGATGCCCAGTTCCCGCTCGGGCATCAGCGCATCGAACTGGAAGAACAGCCATGGCTCACCCTGATGGGTTCTCAGCCCGAAGCCCTTGAAGTCCGGCTGACCGAGGCCAAAGCTCCACTGTTTGACCGCCTCGCCCACCAGCGGCGAAGTCAGTGCGTCATCGCGATTGCTCACCACCTGGCGGGCACCGATAAAGATGCGGTGCTTGGCCTGGTGATAGTCCAGCAGCCCGGCGTAGCGGTCCATGTGATCGGCACTGATATTCAGCACCGCCGCCACTTCCGCGTTCAGCGCCAGCACCGACTCCAGCTGGAAACTGGACAGCTCCAGCACATAGAGACGGACCGCCGGATCCAGCAGGTCCAGAGCGGGCACGCCCAGGTTGCCGCCCACCCCGGCGGCGATGCCGGCCTCGGCGCACATCTCGCCCACCAGTGTGGTGACCGTGCTTTTGCCGTTGGAACCGGTGATCGCCACAATCGGCGCGTTGGCCGTCCGGGCAAACAATTCAATGTCATTGATGACCGGGATACCCCGGACAATGGCCTGCTGCACCGCCGGGTGTTGACGGCTCAGGCCCGGGCTGAGAATGACCTCGTCGGCATCCAGCAGCGCATCCTGGCGCAATTCGCCCAGCATCACCGGCACATCCGGCAACTCAGTGCGCAGCTCGTCGAGGCATGGCGGCTGCTGGCGGGTATCGCAGATCACAAAACGCTCCCCCAGCCGGGCCAGATGCCGCGCCACAGACAAACCGGTGACGCCGATACCGACGACCACCTTCAGTTTGCTACTGGCTATCAATTGCGACATCGCCACTCTCCGCCTTCCTCGCTCAGCGCAACTTCAGGGTTGCCAGGCCAAACAGCACCAGCACCAGGGTAATAATCCAGAAGCGCACGATCACTCGCGGCTCCGGCCAGCCTTTCAATTCAAAATGGTGGTGGATGGGCGCCATGCGAAAAATGCGGCGCCCGGTGAGCTTGAACGACGCCACCTGCATGATCACCGACACGGTTTCCAGCACGAACACCCCGCCCATGATGAAAAACACAACTTCATGGCGCACCACCACGGCAATGACACCCAGCGCGGCACCCAATGCCAGCGCCCCCACATCGCCCATAAATACCTGGGCCGGGTAGGTGTTGAACCATAGGAAACCGAGTCCGGAACCGGCGATGGCCGCACAGAACACCACCAGCTCACCGGCCCCGGCCACATAGGGAATGTGCAGGTAATCGGAAAACTGGATGTTGCCCACCAGATAGGCAAACACCCCCAGCGCACCCGCCACCAGTACCGTGGGCATGATGGCGAGACCGTCGAGGCCATCGGTGAGATTCACCGCGTTGCTGCTGCCGACAATCACAAAGTAGGTCAGCACCACGTAAAACATCCCCAGTGGCAGCGCCACTTCCTTGAAGAACGGGATAATCAGCTCGTTCTCGGCACCGCTGCTACCGGTCATATACAGGAAAATGGCGGCACCCAGCCCAGCGACGGATTGCCAGAAATATTTCCAGCGCGCCGGCAAGCCCTTGGAATTCTTTTCCACCACCTTGCGGTAATCGTCGACCCAGCCCACGGCACCGAAGACAGCGGTCACAATCATCACCACCCACACGTAGTGATTGCGCAAATCGGACCACAACAGCGCGCTGACAAAGATGGACAACAGGATCAGCGCGCCCCCCATGGTCGGGGTGCCGGATTTGCTGAGATGACTTTGCGGACCGTCCGTGCGCACGGACTGGCCGATCTGCAGAAAATTGAGGCGCCGAATCATGGTCGGGCCGAGCATCAGTGACAGCCCGAGCGCGGTCAGCACACCTAGAATGGCGCGGAAAGTCAGGTACTTCACCACCCCGAATGCCGTGAAATATTGTGACAGGTAATCGGCCAGCCAAAGCAGCATGATTACGCTTCTCCTGTTTCGGTTATCTGTTTCACCACGGTTTCCATCGCCATAAAGCGGGAGCCTTTCACCAACACCACCGAGTCAGACTGCAACAGCGCCTTCAAGCGCTCTGCCAGCTCTGCCTTGCTGTCAAAATGCTCCCCGCCGGCGCCAAATTCGCGCACGCTGTTAATACTGAGGGGACCGACCGCAAGCAGGGATTCGATGCCCTGCTGCGCGGCGTAACGGCCGACATCGCCGTGCAGCCGCGCCTCGTCATCGCCCAGTTCACCCATATCACCGAGCACCAGAATATGCTTGCCCTTCATGACCAGCAGCGTATCCACTGCCGCTTTTACCGACCCCGGATTGGCGTTGTAGGTATCGTCGATCACCACAGCGCCGCCCGGCAGGGATTGGCGATTGAGGCGACCGGGAACGGCCTGTAACTTGCTCAGTCCGGCGGCAATGGCATCCAGTCTGGCGCCCGCCGCATAGGCACAGGCAGCGGCAGCCAGGGCATTGGCCACATTGTGCCTACCGCTCAACGGCAGCCGTATCGCCACCTCGCCCGCGGGCGTCACCAGCACAAAGGCATAACAGCCCAGCTCATCGGCCACCAGCTCCCGCGCCCGGAAATCGGCCTGTTCATCCACCATGGAGAAGCCCAACACCCGCGCTGCCGCACTGGCCCGCCAACTCGCCGCCCAGTCTTCGTCGAGATTGATCACCGCGCTGCCCTGGGGGCTGACACCCCGGTAGATTTCACCCTTGGCGGCGGCAATACCCTCGAGACTGCCGAAACCGGCCACGTGGGCCGGCAGCACATTGTTGACCAGCACCACATCCGGCTGCGCCAGGCTGCACAGGTAGGCAATTTCACCGGGGCCGCTGGCACCCATTTCAATCACCGCGTAGCGGTGGCGCGGGTTCAGTTGCAGCAGCGTCAGCGGCACGCCGATCTGGTTGTTGAGGTTGCCCCTGGTGGCCAGAACCGGGCCGCACTCACCCAGTATCGCGGCAATCATCTCCTTGACGGTGGTTTTGCCACTGCTGCCGGTCACCGCCACCAGCGGCCCAAAAAATCCGCGTCGATTCAGCAGCGCCAGCTGTCCGAGCGCCGTACAGGTATCCGGCACCACCCACTGGGGCACATTGATGTCGCGCACCGGCCGCTCCACCACCATGCCACAGGCGCGGGTGGCCACCTCGGCGAGGAACTGGTGGGCATCGAAGCGCTCGCCCCGCAATGCCACGAACAGCTCCTGCTCGGCAATATTGCGGCTGTCGGTACTGACCGCACTGAAACGGCAGTCCGGGTACATCAGGGTGCCGCCAAATTCCTGCGCCGCCGCCGACAGCGTGAGTGGTTGCATCATCGGCACCCCCCGCGCTGGCGCAGCGCCAGCCTGGCTTCACCGATGTCGCTGAAGGGCAGACGCTGGGCGCCCACCAATTGATAGGCTTCATGGCCTTTGCCGGCGATCAGCACCAGATCATTGTCCGCCGCCTCCCGGATGGCATTGCAAATTGCCTGGGCGCGGTCTGCTACCACGTCCAATCCTTTTGCTGTCGGGGCGCCGGCAAGAATATCGGCGATGATCGCGGCGGGCGCTTCACCGCGCGGGTTGTCACTGGTCACTACTACCCGGTCTGCCAGACGGGCGGCTATTTCACCCATCAGCGGGCGCTTGCCGCGATCGCGATCGCCACCGCAGCCAAATACGCACCACAACTGGCCATTGCAGTGCTCCCGCAAGGTCAACAGGGCTTTTTCCAGCGCATCCGGCGTGTGGGCATAATCAATCACCACCCCGGGACCGGCCATACCGGCCACCCGCTCCATCCGTCCCGCCACCGCCCGCAGGCGCGGTACCAGCTGCAACACGGTTTCCAGGGTCAATCCCTGGACGCAGGCCACAGCGACCACGGCGAGCAGGTTTTCCAGGTTGAAACGACCCAGCAGCGGACTGGACAGGTGCCCGTCACCCCAGGGCGTGCTGATCTCCGCACTGATACCGGCAGCGCTCAGCTGCACCTGCTCCGCCGTTACAGCGGCTCCCGGATTGGCGAGCGCATAGCTGACAAGCTCCACCCCCGGCGGCAGTTGCAGGGCGATCTCCGCACCCACCGGGTCATCCACATTGATGACCGCATGTTGCAGTCCGGGCATGGCAAACAGGCGCATTTTGGCCTGGGCATAACTGAGCAGGCTGCCGTGATAATCCAGGTGATCCCGGGACAGATTGGTAAATAGCGCGGTGGTGAAACGCAATCCGTCCACCCGGCACTGATCGAGGCTGTGGGAGGATACTTCCATCGTCAGGCGATCCACTCCCGCTTCGCTATAGCCGGCCAACAATGCCTGCACGGTGACCGCATCGGGGGTGGTCATGCCCGTTTCGGACAGCTCCACCGCGCCGTCGCGATAGACGCCGCAACCGAGGGTGCCAATCACTCCGGCGGGATGACCCGCCAGACTGAACAACTGCGCCAGCAACTGGCTACAGGTGGTTTTGCCGTTGGTACCGGTGACGCCGGTCAAGATCATCTGCTCAGACGGCTCCCCGTAGAAGCGGCCGGCAATCTCACTGAGCTGTTGCCGCAACCCCGCAACGGGGATAACCCGGCCCGCGACTGCCGCAAGCCCTTCGGCTTCGGCCAATACCGCCACGGCTCCGGCCTGCAGCGCCTGTGCCATAAAATCCCGGCCATCGACTGAAGCCCCCGGCAGCGCCAGAAACAGGTCGCCGGGACACAGCTTGCGACTGTCGAGGCACAACCCGGTCACCGGCAGAGAACTCGTTTCACCGGGCAGCCGTTGGCCGGGCAGCAAGCTGGCCAGCGGAATGCCCTGCATGTTGCGGTACGCCGCCATCACGTGGCATCCTCCGGGGCAACGACCACTTCGGCCACCTGTTCGCTGTGATTCAGCTGTGGCGGAATTTTCAACATGCGCAACGCATCCGCCACCACATTGGAAAACACCGGTGCCGCCACCTCGCCGCCAAAATACTTGCCACCCCGGGGGTCGTTGATAATCACCACCGCGACCAAGCGGGGATTACCCGCGGGCACCATACCGGCAAAGAGCCCCACATAGCGGTTCTTCTCATAACCGTTTTTGCCCACCTTATGTACGGTGCCGGTCTTGCCGGCCACCGCATAGGAGGGAATGGCGGCGCGGGTGGCGGTACCGCCGGCAGCGGTAACACTGGTCATCATTTCCCTTACCCTGGCCACCTGTTTTGCATCGGCCACGGCCTCCCCCTGGGGAATGTCGTCGGTCTTCAACAGTGTCACCGGCTTCTTGATGCCGTCGTTTGCCAACACCGCATAGGCCTGAGCGATTTGCAGTGCAGAGGCCGAGAGCCCCAGCCCAAAGGCAAAATTGGCCCGCTCTACGGCCCGCCAGCGGCGGTGTTCCGGCAAACTGCCCGGACTCTCTCCCGGAAAACCAGTGCCAGGGCTTTCCCCCAGTCCGACCCTCGAGAACATTTCACGAATATGTTCCGGCTCCAGACTGAGGGCAATTTTCGTGGTACCCACCTGGCTGGATTTCATCAACAGGCCGGTGAGATCGATCACCCCGTAGTTGCGGTGGTCATAAAAGGTTTTGCGCCCGACCCGGATATAGCCCGGATTAGTATCGATCATCGTTTCGGGCACATACTTGCCGCTCTCCAGAGCCGCCAGCACGGTCAGCGGCTTCATGGTCGAACCGGGTTCCACCAGATCCGTGACCGCCCTGTTGCGCAGCGCATCTGAGCTTAACTGACCGCGGTCGTTCGGGTTAAAGGAGGGCTGGTTGGCCATGGCCAACACCTCGCCAGTGCGCACATCCAGCAGCACCACGGAGCCGGAAGCCGCCTTGAATTTCGCCACCGCTTCTTTCAGTTCTCGGTAGGCCGTGTACTGCAAGCGCAGGTCGATACTCAGGGACAGGTTCTCCCCCGCCTTTTCGCTGCGCAGCAGTCCCAGCTCCTTGATCACGCGGCCCTTGAGGTCTTTCAATACCTGCTTGGCGCCCGGCACGCCTGTCAACAGCTCGTCGTAGGCCAGCTCCATGCCCTCCTGGCCGTGATCGTCAATATTGGTGAACCCTACCAGCTGTGCCGCCACTTCTCCGGCGGGATAAAAACGCTTGTACTCACCCTGGCCGTAGATCCCGGGCATCTCCAGCTTGAGCACAGCCTCTGCCTGCTCCGGCGTCAACTGACGGGCCAGATACATGAATTCCTTGCCGGCATAACGGGCCAGGCGCTGCTTCAATTCTTCGTGGCTGATGGAGAGCGCGGCAGCCAACTCCTTGAGTGCCGGCGATTCGAGGTTGACCAGTTGCGGATTGGCCCACAGGGTAACAACCGGGGTGCTCACCGCCAGTGGTTCGCCGCGCCGGTCGGTTATCACCCCGCGGTAGGCCGGTATGGATTCCGTGCGCAAGGTGCGCGCCATGCCCTGCCCCTGTAAAAACTGGTAACCCCGATCCATATCCGGCATCACCTGGAGACGGGCGATATGCCACAATCCCGCAATCGGCAGCACCGCCAGCACCATGACTACCAACAGGTAGCGCCAGCGCGATATGGTCAGTTTGTTTGGCTTCACCCGGACACCAATCCCTATTCCACAACCGCCTGGGCGCGAACGATAACAATTTCGCTCGGCTCAGGCACCCGCATCTGCAACTGACTTTTGGCCAGCTGCTCTACCCTGCTCAGCGAGGCCCACGAACTTTGCTCCAGCAAATAGCGGCCCCATTCCACCTGCAGGGCATTCGCCTCCTGCTCCATCTTCGCCAACTCGTTGTAGAGCTGCCGACACAGGTGGCTGACATAAACAACCGACAGCGCCGACAGCACTACCGCCAGCCACAACAACGGCAACAACCAGCCCGGCTGCCGCTGCGCCCCTCGGCCCAGTTTCATCAGGCCACCTTCTCCGCCACGCGCATCACTGCACTGCGCGCCCGCGGATTGGCCGCCACTTCTGCGGCACCCGGCTTGCTCGCCTTGCCCACCGAGCGCATGGGGCGGACAATATCCTTTTCCATCACCGGCAAACCTTTCGGCAGCGGCTTGCCTTTTTCCTGGTCGCGGATAAACCGCTTCACAATGCGGTCCTCCAGGGAGTGAAAGCTGATGACCACCAGACGACCGCCGACAGCCAACACATCCAGCACCGACGCCAGCACCTGCTCCAGGTCGCCCAGCTCTCGATTGATAAAAATGCGGATTCCCTGAAACGCCCGGGTGGCCGGGTGCTTACCCTTTTCCCAGGAGGGATTTGCCTCGGACACAATCGCCGCCAGCTGCGCCGTGCGGGTGATCGGCGTCTCGGCCCGGGCGGCGACGATAGCCCGCGCCATGCGGCGGGCAAACCGCTCTTCGCCGTATTCCCGGAGCACCTGGGTAATTTCGTCTTCACCGGCAACCGCCAGCCATTCGGCGGCACTGATACCGCTGTCGGGATCCATGCGCATATCCAGCGGACCGTCGCGCAAAAAACTGAACCCCCGGGCGGCATCATCCAGCTGCGGGGAAGAAACGCCCAGGTCCAGCAGCACCCCTTGCACCTTGCCTTGCAGGCCCCGCTCGACAACCATCTCCGCCAGTTCAGCAAAAGAGCCGCGCACCATCTCAAAGCGCGGCTCATCGGCAAACAGCGACTCCGCCACAGCACAGGCCGCGGGGTCTTTATCCACCGCCATCAGTCGCCCCTTGGGGCTCAACCCGGAAAGAATCAAGGAGGAGTGGCCGCCGCGGCCAAAGGTGCCGTCCACATAAAAACCGTCGGGGTCAGTGACGAGGGCAGCTACTGCCTCATCCAGCAAAACGGTCGCGTGTTCGACCTGTGCCGACATAAACCCTTCCTCAGCGTTACAGTGACAGCGATTGCATTTCTTCCGGAATTTCCAGGTCGCCACTGGTTTCTGCTAACCAGTCCTCCCGTCCGGCATTCCAGTTCTCCTCACTCCACAGCTCCAAACGGTGACGCTGACCCACCAGGATCACCTTCTTGTCGAGTTGGGCGTACTGCCGCAACTCCGGGGGTATCAAGATACGGCCATTGCCATCGAGTTCCATTTCGCGGGCATGGCCGATAAGAATTCGCTGCAATTTGCGGGTGGTGGGGTTGAAGGTGGGCAACTGGGCGATCTGCGCTTCGATCTTTTCCCATTCCTGCAACGGATAGATCAGCAGGCACTTGTCCTGCACATCGATGGTGGCAATCAGGGCGCCGTCACAGTCGGCCGCAATATCATCGCGATAGCGTGCCGGGATCGCCATGCGACCCTTGGCATCCATGTTGATTTCATTGCTGCCTCTAAACACGCTCGCCCAACTTTCTCACTATCGCCTGTGTTTGGGACAGAAAACCACTTTGCCCCA
>NZ_JBFHQR010000043.1:0-16255 GCF_041592135.1 Porticoccus sp.
GCTCTTCCAGTTCAAACGCACTGTGCAGCGCACGCACTGCCAACTCCAGGTACTTTTCATCAATCACGACGGTGATCTTGATCTCGGAAGTGCTGATCATCTGGATGTTGATGTTCTCCTTGGCCAGCGCCTCAAACATTTTCGCCGCCACCCCGGCATGGGAACGCATACCCACACCCACCAGCGCCAGTTTGGCGATTCCAGCGTTGGTATCCACGGCTGAAGCGCCGAGCTCCTCACCTACTTTATCGAGCACTTCTTTGGCCTTGGCCAATTCGTTGCGATGAACGGTAAAGGTGAGCGACGCAGTGTTGTCATGGGCCACGTTCTGCACGATCACGTCCACTTCGACATTGGCGCGGCCAACAGCCCCCAGCACTTTGGAGGCAATGCCCGGCACATCGGGAATGCCGCGAATGGTCAGTTTGGCTTCATCGCGGTTAAAGGCGATGCCAGAAACAACGGGTTTTTCCATATCGTCATCATCCTCAAGGGTGATCAGGGTACCAGGGCCATCCTGAAAACTGGACAGCACCCGCAGTGGAACTTTGTATTTGCCGGCAAATTCTACTGAGCGGATCTGCAACACCTTCGAACCCTGACTGGCCATTTCCAGCATTTCTTCAAAGGTGATTTTGTCGAGGCGACGGGCGCTCTGCACCACGCGGGGGTCGGTGGTGTAGACCCCATCCACATCGGTGTAGATCTGGCACTCGTCGGCTTTCAGGGCGGCGGCCAGCGCCACCGCCGTGGTATCGGAACCGCCGCGACCCAGTGTGGTGATATTGCCATCGCCATCCACACCCTGGAATCCGGCCACCACAACCACTCGACCGGCGGCCAGATCCTGCTGTATGCGATGGGCGTCAATATCCTCAATGCGTGCCTTGGAGTGAGCGCTGTCGGTGAGAATGCGCACCTGGCCGCCGGTGTAGGAGCGGGCGCCACAGCCCAGCTTATGCAATGCCATGCTCAGCAGGGCAATGGTGACCTGTTCACCGGTGGAAACCAGCACGTCCATCTCCCGGGCGCTGGGCTCGGCGTGGATCTCTTTCGCCAGGGCGATCAGGCGGTTGGTCTCACCGCTCATGGCGGAAACCACCACCACCACATCATCACCACGGTCGCGGAAGGCCCGTACTTTTTCGGCCACCGCTTCGATGCGCTCAGTGGTGCCGACGGAGGTACCACCGTATTTTTGAACAATCAGGCTCATGGATTTTTACACAGAGTTGTCTGCCGGAAATGGCCGGCAATTAAACACCAAATAACCGCTAAAGTTAAGAAAAATGGGGATTCGACGTTAGTCCGACAGCTTGTCGGCCACCCATTCCCCAGCCGCTTTCAGTGCCGCGGGCAATGCCGCCATGTCGGTGCCGCCACCCTGTGCCATATCGGGTCGACCGCCACCTTTGCCACCGACCTGGGCGGCCACAAATTGCATCAGCTCTCCCGCCTTGATGCGCCCCGTCAGGTCGTTGGTGACCCCGGCCACCATGGCCACCTTACCTTCACCACCGGCCGCCAGCAGTACCACTGCCGAACCCAGTTTGTTCTTCAGCTGATCCACCGTGTCGCGCAGGGATTTCGGATCGGCACCCTCCAGATTGGCCACCAGCACCCTGGCCCCAGAAACATCCAGCGCCTGGGACGCCAGATCGCTGCCGGCACTGCTGGCCAGCTT
Source organism: Porticoccus sp. (assembly GCF_041592135.1). GTDB lineage: Bacteria > Pseudomonadota > Gammaproteobacteria > Pseudomonadales > Porticoccaceae > Porticoccus. Next base: position 1,685 of record NZ_JBFHQR010000043.1, read on the forward strand.
GCCCTTGAGCTGGGCATTCTGCTTTTCCAGCTCTTTCAGTTCGGCCCAGAGGGCGGCCACTTTTTGTACCACATTGTCGGAATTGGTTTTCAGCACGCCGGCCACGTCGTCGAGCTGCGCTGCCAGATTATCCAGATAGGCCAGCGCCTGCTCGCCGGTGACGGCCTCGATACGGCGCACACCGGAAGCGATGCCGGCCTCGCTGACAATTTTCAACAGGCCGATGTCACCGGTGCGGGACACATGGGTACCACCGCACAGCTCCACGGAAAAACCGTCGCCCATGGTCAGCACCCGCACTTCGTCGCCGTACTTTTCGCCAAACAGTGCCATGGCGCCCTTTTCACGGGCGCTATCCATGTCGCACACATCGGTCTGCACCGGGGTGTTGCGGCGGATTTCGCCGTTGACCCGCTGTTCAATGGCTTTGAGCTGTTCCGGCTTCACCGCTTCAAAGTGGCTGAAGTCGAAGCGCAATCGCTTGCTGTCCACCAGCGAACCCTTCTGGCTGACGTGATCGCCGAGAATTTCCCGCAGGGCCGCGTGCAACAGGTGCGTGGCGGAGTGATTGAGGGCGGTGGCCGTGCGCACCCTATTGTCCACCTCGGCGGCCAGTTGCTGGCCGACACTCATGGTGCCGGACAACAGCTTGCCAAGGTGCAGATAGTGAGCGCCCTGTTTCTGGCAATCCTGTACTTCAAATTCAACACCGGCGGCGCGCAGGTAGCCGCAGTCCCCCGCCTGGCCACCGGATTCGGCGTAGAAGGGGGTCTGGTCCAGCACGATTACGCCCTCATCACCGGCGCTGAGACCGTCGACCTGCTCACCGTCTTTTAGCAGCGCGACAACGGCGCCCTGACCATCAATACCCTCATAACCGGTAAAGGTTGTCGCCCCATCCAAGTGCAGTTGATGGCTGTAATCCACTTTGAAAGCACCCGCCGCGCGAGCGCGCTGGCGCTGTTCTGCCATGGCACTTTCATAGCCAGCCATATCCAGGGACAGTCCCCGCTCACGGGCGATATCGTTGGTCAGATCCACCGGGAAACCGTAGGTGTCGTAGAGGGTGAAAATCACATCACCGGAAATCACCTCGCCCTGCAGCTCGTCCAGCGCCACATTGAGTAACGCCATGCCGTTGTCGAGGGTTTTGGCGAATTGCTGTTCCTCGGCCAGCAGGACCTTTTCCACCTGGGCTTGCGCCTGCTTCAGTTCCGGATAGGCAGCACCCATTTCCGCCACCAGTGCCGACACCAGCTTGTGGAAAAAGGCCTGGTTCTGGCCCAGCTTGTGGCCGTGGCGGATGGCCCGGCGAATAATGCGCCGCAACACGTAGCCGCGGCCTTCGTTGGAGGGCAACACACCATCCACGATCAGGAAGCTGCAGGAGCGGATATGGTCGGCAATCACCCGCAATGACTTGTTTTCCAGATCAGCCGTGCCGGTCAGTTTCGCGGCGGCTTTGAGCAATGCCTGGAACAGGTCGATTTCGTAGTTGCTGTGTACACCCTGCATCACCGCGGCGATGCGCTCCAGCCCCATGCCGGTGTCGATGGAGGGCTTGGGCAGCGGCGTCATGGAACCGTCGGCGCTGCGCTCGAATTGCATGAACACCAGGTTCCAGATTTCGATGTAGCGATCCAGGTCATCGTTTTCACTGCCGGGGGGACCACCGGGCACATCGGCACCGTGATCGTAGAAGATCTCCGAACTGGGACCGCAGGGGCCGGTATCGCCCATCTGCCAGAAGTTGTCTTCGTCCAGTCTCGAGAAGCGCTCGGGACTGACACCGAGTTCTTTAATCCAGATATCCGCCGCCTCATCATCGGAAATATGCACGGTGACCCACAACCGCTCTTGCGGCAGTTGCAGCACCTGGGTGAGGAACTCCCAAGCAAAGCGGATGGCGTCGCGCTTGAAGTAGTCGCCGAAGCTGAAGTTGCCGAGCATCTCGAAGAAGGTGTGATGGCGAGCGGTATAGCCGACATTTTCCAGGTCGTTGTGCTTGCCGCCGGCGCGCACACAGCGCTGTGAAGACGCAGCCCGGCTATAGGGACGCTTTTCGCCGCCCAGGAACACATCCTTGAACTGCACCATCCCCGCATTGGTGAACAGCAGGGTCGGGTCGTTGCCCGGCACCAGGCTGCTGCTGGGCACAATGGCGTGCCCCTGGCTTTCAAAATACGTCAGGAAGGCATCGCGAATGTCGGCACTTTTCATAAACAATCAATTTCCATGACCTGCAATCAGGTCCGTTAACAGCGTTGGGTAGGCGTTATCTCAGAAACCGAGACTGTCTTCCGAGTACTTCTTGTCGCCGAGGATATGCAGGTGCAGGTGAAACACGGTCTGGCCCACGCCGGCACCATTGTTGATCACCACCCGGAAAGCCTCATCAATACCGGCCTGGCGGGCGATCTCACCCACGGTCAGCATCAGGTGTCCGAGCACCGCCTTGTCCTCGGCAGTGGCATCCACTAGACGGGGAATCGGCTTGCGCGGAATCACCAGCAGGTGGGTCGGCGCCTTCGGCGCAATATCGCGAATGGCAATGCAGTGCTCGTCTTCGTAGACGATGTCTGCCGGTATCTCACCGTTGATTATCCGCGTAAACAGGGTTTCTTCGGACATGCTCGTCAAGGCCTCCGGTTAATGCTCGCCGCCGAGCTTTTCATCGACGCTGAGCTGGCGGGCCTCGCTCTCCAGCATGACCGGGATGCCGTCGCGGATCGGGTAAGCCAGACCACTGGCCCGGCAAATCAGCTCGTCATGTTCCCTGTCATACTCCAGTGGTGCCTTGCTGACCGGGCACACCAGAATACTCAGCAATTTTTTATCAATCATCACAACCCCTGGCAAGAGTGTTTCCAGAGGGGGAAGTTTAAGGGAAAGGCGGCGTTGTGGCCACGCCTGAGCGCTAGGGCAGCGCTTTTCCTGCGGGGAAGTATTGCAGCACCAGCGCCGGATCGAGTCGCACGTCAAACCAGTTGATGCGCCAGTCCAGGTGCGGACCGGTTGCCCGACCGGTGGCACCCACTCTGGCGATCAGGTCGCCGGGGGCGACCGCTTGGCCCTCTTTGGCGAGCACCTCGCTGAGGTGGATAAAGGTGGAGCTGATGCCGTGCCCGTGATCGATGATCAGCGTGCCACCGGAATAAAACATATCCTTATAGGCGAGTTTGACGATCCCCGGTGCGGGTGCAAATACCTCGGTGCCGGTGGGGGCGGCGATATCCAGGCCGTAATGGGGATTGCCAGGGGTGCCGTTGTAGACTCGCAGGCTGCCGTAGACCCCGGTTATCGGCCCCTCGAGTGGCTTGTGGAAACCGGACAGGAAATCCAGGCGCTGGTCATCGTCGGCTCTGGCCCTGGCCACCAGCGCGGCCTCCCGGCGAATCCGCTCCAGCACTTCCTTGGGTGGGGTCACGGTTTGCTGGGGCACACCGTTGACGCGCTGTTCCTGGTAACTCCGCTGCTTGACCGTAAACCGATGATGCTGTGCCTGATCGGAACCGTTGCGGCTAACCAGGTCAATTTCCGCCGGGGCATCGCGCCCCAAGCCGAACACAAATACGCCATCGTTATCGACCCGCACAGGGCGCCCCATCACCTCGACCCGCTCGCCGGGTGACACCCGCCCGATCAGCATGCCCCCCTGCTCCAGGGGGCCGGACAGCTCAAGGGCCTGGATTACAAAGGGCAACGAGGAAAGCAGCACAAACACAAGGGAGCGAATCAAGGCAGTATCTCAGTCTCAGGCAATCAGGGGGAAGGGTAAGGTTCCAGCGATTCTACATCACAGTGGGTACCGGTTTGCAGCACCCGAATGGCATTGGCTCTGGCACAGACCTGATTGTTGTGTGCCGTATGCACAAAACCGTACTGCTCCACCCCCTGGCAGTCACCGCGAAAACGCATCAACACCCGCTTTCCGCCGATCAGTTCAATCACGGCGGCATGGGCATCCAGCACATAAAAGTGGCGCACCAGGGAGGTATTGAGGCAACCGTTTTCAATCCCCCAAAGGGACGGTTCAGCCATGCCATCGGTGGCAGCGGCAAGGTAAGGGGAAGCGGCGTTAACGGTGGCAGAAAGCGGCGAGACGGCCAGGCTGAACAGCGCCGTCAAGAGAAATACCCGGGTATTTGGGGACCGCAATGCTCACCTCGATCAAATACAGAAACTGACAGGTTAGATTGTCCGCCAGGCTATCCGTTCCTGGGTCGAGGCATTTAATTTTCCAGATGCTATGATAGCCCACCGCCGGTTCACCGAATCAAGGCCTGCACCATGCATACCGAACTGCCGCCGTTCACACCCCCCGCCGGGCTGCGCAACGCCCATCTGCAAAGCATGTTGAACAGCCTTGGGCCGCGCCCCTGGCAAGTTGCCAAACGCAGCGCACAGATGACCGCCCGCAGCCTGCCCACCCTGCTCAACGGCCTGCATGGCGGCAAGCCGGTAAAATTGTTGGCACACTTTGACCAGGCTGACCGGGACAACCAGCGGCTGGCGATATTGCTGCACGGCTGGGAGGGCAGCGGCGAATCCACCTATTTGCTGTCAGCAGCCAATCACCTGTACCGGCAGGGGTTCAATATTCTGCGACTAAACCTGCGCGATCACGGTGAGAGCTTTCACCTCAATGACAGCACCTTTAACTCCACCCTCTCAGAAGAAGTCGCCGGCGCGATTGGCGATTTTCTGGCGCGACACCCCCATCGACACCGCTACCTGGCCGGTTATTCCCTGGGGGGCAATTTCGCCCTGCGCATTGCCGCAGACGAGGGCGAAAGCCTGGCCCTGACAGCGGTGGCCGCCATCTGCCCACCCGTCGATCCGGCCCATGCCAAGGAAAAAATCATGGAAGGCGCCCTCTACCGCGATTTCTTTCTGGATAAGTGGAGCGGATCCCTCAGCAAAAAGCTGCACTATTTTCCACACCTGCTGGAAAACAATCCCCTGCCCCGCTTTGAATCCCTGACCGCCCTGAATGACTTTTTCGTGCCGACCTTTACCCCCTTTCAAAATGCGGCGGAGTATTTCGCCGCCTACGCCCTCTACGGCGACCGGCTGGCGGAGTTGCGCATTCCCACCTATCTGATTACCAGCGAGGATGACCCGATTGTGCCGGTAGCGGATCTCGACCAGCTCAACCGGCCAGCCATGCTGAAGGTTGTGGTGACCGAATTCGGGGGACACTGCGGTTTTATTGAAAACTACCGCCTGGCAAGCTGGAGTGATCGCTGCCTGTCATCCATTTTCAATCACCATCAAGGCACGCCTGTATCTGCTCCCCGCTGAAACCGCGGTACTGGAGAAAACGGCTGCGGCGGGCGCGCTCCTGAAAACTGTCGCAGGGACGTTGACCGTATTTTCGTGCCATCACCTCGGCGGCCAGCTGAAACCAGTCCGCCCCGCAATCCGCCAACACCTGTTCGGCCTGGCATTGCGGGATTCCGCGCTGCTGCAATTCCTGGCGGATGCGGTAGGGCCCCTGCCCCTTGCGAATGCGGGAAGCGACAAATGCCTCGCTGAAGCGCTGGTCCGACTGCAATTTATCCCGCTGCAGCGACGCCAACACCTGGGGTAACAGTTCGCTGTGTTCGGGAAAGCGGGCGCCCAGTTTGGTCAACAACTCGACAGCAGAATGCTCGCGACGGGCCAGCAGGTCCATGGCTCGACAGCGCAATAGCGCCGCAGGATTTTGCCGTTCGATCTCGTTCACCGCCAATCTCGCTTCAAGGCTACATACGCCCCGCTCAGGGCTGTTTACCCAGATTCAAGGCTGCTTATTTGCGCCGCTCTAAGCTGTTTTTATATCTAGCTCAAGGCTGTTTATCTGCCCAGCTCAAGGCTGTTTATCTGCCCAGCTCAAGGCTGTTTTTATACCTAGCTCAAGGCTGTTTATCTGCCCAGCTCAAGGCTGTTTGCCCGGTGGATCAAGGGCGTTTGTCGTCGTTTCCCTATCGGGGACCTCCGCCACCTTGGGCTCGGTCGCCGGTTTTTCGACGATGCCCAGCCACTGGCCAACTTTCCGCAGCAGGCGCAGCAGCAGACGCAGCAGCTTTGGCAACAGCCAGATCACCAGGGCGATAAACAGGACCATCAGGCACAGGAACAGCAACGGATGGTTGAACATCGCCCACATACCACCCAGCACCATCAGATCTTCACTGATGGAGGCAATCCAGTTGGTTACGGGTTCGGGAGACGTATTAATCAGCGCGCGGGTGGAGTCCTTGGTCAGGTGACTGGCTCCCGCCAGGGTCCCCCCCATCAACCCCGCCGCAATTTCCAGCGCCGGGGTCACATCCCCCACCGCCCCGGCGGCCAGCATGGCCCCGGCGGGAATGCGGATAAAGGTGTGCAGGGCATCCCAGCCGGTATCCACGCCGGGCACCTTGTCGACAAAAAACTCCACCGCATACATTGCCCCCGCGGCAAAAATCACCAGCGGGTCCTGCAGCACCACCAACTCGGCGGGCAGCTGGACATTGCCGGTGGCACCGGCGATGCCCAGCACCAGCACCGCCGCGTACAGATTGATGCCACTGGCCCAGCCGACCCCCATGGTCAACGCGATCACGCCGATCAATTCCTGGTATGTATCCATCAGATGCTCCTGTTGGCCGCGGGCCGACTACGTAATGCTGATCGTCCCTATGTTCGTGTTATCACCCGCTTATGGCAAGTCAGCGGCGGTAAGACTCAAGGCGGAATGGCGCCGCCAGCAATTGCAGCAGGCCCTGATCACTGGATTGATCCAGGCCAATCTGCATATCCGGCGTGCGGACGGTGGCCGACTTGCTGCCAAACAAGCGGTCCCAGAAACTGCATATCGCCCCATAGTTGCTGTCGGTGTCCCGTTGCTCCACATGGTGGTGCACCCAGTGAATGGAGGGCGTGATAATCAGCAGGGACAGCCAGTACTCCAGCTTTTTCGGCAGCCGGATATTGGAGTGGTGAAACCCGGTGACGATCAAGATCAACGATTCAAAGATGATCACCGAGCTAACCGGCAGGGCAAAACAGAAAATCACCGCCGCCCGCACCAGCGCCGACAAAATGACTTCACCAAAATGGAAACGTACCGCCGAGGTCACATCGAGCCACTGGTCCAGGTGGTGGACCCGGTGAAAACGCCACAGCCAGCTGAGGCGGTGATTGGCCCGGTGCCACCAGTAAATCCACAGATCCAACAGCAGCAAATCCACCAACAGCCAGGACCACGACGGCAGCCACGCAGACCACCAGTAGCGGGCGTGCCCGGCGGCAAACAACGTCACCGGCAATACGATGAGCAGGGATGCCAGGCTGTTGCACAACCACAGCGACAGATTTCGCAACAAGCGCCGCCCATTGGCCGCGGCGACGACCGGCGCGGCGGGCAGGACCCGTTCGGCCACAAACAGCAGCCATAAAATGCCCAGCACCAGGCTGCTTTTGTAGCTGATCAGCTCCTGCATGACTCACCATCACTGGACATTGCTAGCGTTCGGGGCACAGACATCTTTCGCTTCAATACCTCCGCATCCACACCTGTTACAGACCCCGGAATTCGCCAATCATCACAAAAAAAGCCGCGCGATTAACCGCACGGCTTTTTGTTTCGGGATAAAAACTGAACCCTGCGGTCAGATATCCGCCTCTTCAATCTCGGCCGTATCGACTTTCTCGGCGGATTTCGGCGGCTTCGGCGCAGCCATCAATTGAGTGCGAATTTTCTGTTCAATTTCAGCGGCAACAGCAGGGTTTTCACGCAGGTATTCGCAGGCATTGGCCTTGCCCTGGCCGATTTTGGTGCCGTTGTAGGCATACCAGGCGCCGGCCTTGTCCACCAGGCCGCACTTGACCCCCAGATCGATCACTTCACCGAGCTGATTGATGCCCGCGCCGTAGAGAATCTGGAATTCACATTGTTTGAAGGGCGGCGACACCTTGTTCTTCACCACCTTCACCCGGGTTTCGTTGCCCACCACTTCCTCGCCTTCCTTGACGGCGCCGATGCGGCGGATATCGAGACGCACGGAGGAATAGAACTTCAGCGCATTACCTCCGGTGGTGGTTTCCGGGTTGCCAAACATTACACCGATTTTCATGCGAATCTGGTTGATGAAAATCACCAGACAATTGGCCTGCTTGATGTTGCCGGTCAGTTTGCGCAACGCCTGGGACATCAGTCGCGCCTGCAGGCCGACGTGGTGATCGCCCATTTCACCCTCGATCTCGGCCCGCGGCGTCAGTGCCGCCACGGAGTCCACCACCAGTACGTCGATGGCGCCGGAGCGCACCAGCATGTCGGTCACTTCCAGGGCCTGCTCGCCGGTATCCGGCTGGGAGACGATCAGGTCGTCGACATTGACGCCCAGCTTCTCGGCATAATCCGGGTCCAGGGCGTGTTCCGCGTCCACAAACGCACAGGTTCCGCCTTTTTTCTGGGCCTCCGCGATCACCTGCAAGGTCAGGGTGGTCTTGCCGGAGGATTCCGGTCCGTAGATTTCCACAATACGCCCTTTCGGCAGGCCACCGATGCCCAGGGCGATATCCAGCCCGAGGGAGCCGGTGGAAATGGAGGGCATGACCACATGCTCTCTGTCGCCCATGCGCATGACAGTTCCTTTGCCAAACTGGCGCTCAATCTGGCCAAGCGCCGCCTGAAGTGCTTTTTCCTTGTTTGGATCCATGACCGATGCCTCTTGGTACTTTAAATTTTAGGACTTTAAATTTTGGTACGTTAAAACAGAATGGAGGCTAGCTTACCCCAACATCCTAATACTGTATAGTCATACAGTAGTTTAATTGTCGAGCAGATTGATCAACCCGGTCAGCGCCTGCAACACAGATGCCGCTCGCACGGCACCCCGGTCGCCATCAAAATGCAGACAACGGGTCACCCTGTCGCCGCTGCGACTGGCCCAGCAGAACCATACCGTGCCCACCGGTCTATCCGGTGTCCCGCCATCGGGTCCGGCAATACCGCTCACGGCAACGGCAATATCCGCCCCGGCAAGCGCCAGGGCGCCCCGGGCCATTTCCACCACCACCGCCTCGCTGACGGCACCCTGCTCCGCCAGGGTCTGGGCGGACACCCCCAGCAACTGCTGCTTGGCACTGTTGGCGTAGGTAATCAGCCCCAACCGGAACCAGCTGGAGCTGCCGGGCACATCGGTAATGGCGCTGGCGATGCCGCCACCGGTGCAGGACTCCGCACAGGTGACGGTGGCGTTGCCCTGCAGCAGCATTTCCCCGAGGCGGGTGGCGAGTGTGTGGATCGTTTTTTCCATCGCAAAACGTTAAGCCAGTGACGGGGCCGCTGCAAGACCCAAGTGGGTGCAGCGGATTATTTAAAGGTGACGGTCACCAGGGTTTCGTAATGATAGGTACCCGGAAACAGGTCGATCAGGCTGACCTGTTCAATACGGGCTTTTTCGCCCAGCTGCTGTAAATCTCGCACCATGGTCGCGGCACTGCAGCTTACATAAATCAGTTTTTTCGGTTTGAATGCTTTGACCCACTGATGCAGTAGGGTGAATCCCTTGCGGGGCGGGTCCACCAGCAACACATCAAATTGCGGCTGCTTGCAGCGCGCCTTGAAGGTCTTCAATGCCGTCTCGGCGAACAGGTCCAGGTGGAGAAAACTCAGGCCCCCTTCTTTCACTCGGTCAGGGGCGTAATCCACCATCACCCGTTCAACTTCCGGATACTGCTCCACGATCAGATCGGAAAGATTGCCTTCGCCGGAGAACAGATCCAGCAGACTATCCACCAGCATATCCCCGAGCTGCGCCAGCACCGCCTCCCGCAGCACCTCGTTCATGGCACGGTTAACCTGGGTAAAACCGCCGTGGGCATAGGGCTTGTCCCATTGCAGCTTTACGCCGTCACTGCTTTGGTACAGTTCACAGTGCCCCTGGCCTGAACGCTCCGCCGCCCAGCTGCGATCCTGATACAGCCCGTCAAAGCTGTCCTGTAGTTGTTCTTCGATCGCCAGACAGCCGGGAATCTCCACCACGCTATCCGCCACCGGGTCGATCATGCCAATGTACTTGTGACGGTAATGCAACTGGATGCGGTTGCGGTAGCCGAGGCGCTGTTCAGCCGCGCACAATTCAATCTCGGGCAGGGCGACGTCGAGGCGTTTCAGGTGCCCGGACAGCGCCGCCAGTTTGTAACTCAACTCGCTCTGGTAGTCGGTGTGGAGGAAATGACAGCCCGGACAGCTGCCAAAATGGGGGCAAACCGACTCCACACGGTTGTCGGCCGTTTTCGCCAGGGTATCGAGCCGGGCAAACAGCACCCCCTTGCTGGCGCGGGTGATGGTGGCCACACCCTCTTCACCCGGCAGGGTTTTGGGGATAAAACAGGGTTTGCCATCAATATGCGCTACCCCCTGCCCCATGGCATCCATTGATTCAATCACAAACTCGACGGCGCGATTGGCCATTTTGGGTTTGGCTTTTGGGTTCGGTCTTCTACGTTTCAAAGGGATTCCTTATTCGGTCAACAGGGTCGGCAGCCCGTCGGTTGCAGACCGCCCAGTATGCCCCAGCAGCGCCCGAAACGGGACGTGCTCTGCAACTATAAATAAGCCATTCCCGGCCACCGCTCACTGTGACGCCTCGCTGTGCTATACCTACACCCAGGTGAATTTGAGAACTACCCCCGATGCCAAGGATTGCTGCTGTGGCACTCATGTTACTCTTTGCAGAGCACTGCTGGAGTACTGATGTAATGGATTTGCGGTGCGTCATTCACGCCAGTACCGAGCTGGCCGAGACCGCAACTATCCAAAATGCCCTGCGCGCCTACAACCGCAACGGGACCGATCCGATGGTACTCGAGTCCCGCTGGCCAACCCTGACCAACGAATCCCCGGTTGTAAAATCCCTGCTCGACAACCCCGCCACCCCACTGATTCAAAACCTGATTACGACCTACTCCCTACAGGGGGAAGGCTTTTTAATCGGGCGCAATGGCGGGCTGGTGGCGATGACCAATTTAACCAGCGATTACTTCCAGGGCGATGAAGAGCAGTTTACGGAAACCATCAAACTCGATAGGGACCAGGCCTGGATACAGGATGCGGAGGTGGATCAAAGCGCTTCGGCCCTGCTGATCAAAATTGCCGTACCGGTGTTCACCTCGGCAAATGCCCCCGCCAGCGGGGTGCTGGTGATCGGGCTGGATCAATTTATTGTGGAGTTCTACCAGGGTTGCCATATCCTCGACGCACCGCAGCAGCAACCCCATAGCCCCGCCAATACCACCTCGCTGCGCTCACCTGAGCCCACAGATAGTATCCGGTAGTTTTTTCACCTCGCCGAATCCCGTAGAATCCGGGGTCTCCTTTCGCCAGCACAGTCTCCCGATATGACCGCAGCGGCAATGCCCGAACAGCACACCCCGATGATGCAGCAGTACCTGCGCATCAAGTCCCAACACCCCCATGAGCTGGTGTTCTACCGCATGGGGGATTTCTATGAGCTGTTCTACGACGATGCCAAAAAGGCCGCCCGGCTGCTGGACGTCACTCTCACCGCCCGCGGCAAGTCGGCGGGCCAGCCGATTCCCATGGCCGGGGTCCCCCACCACGCCGCAGAGGGCTACCTGGCCAAGCTGGTGAAGCTGGGGGAATCGGGGGCGATCTGCGAGCAGATCGGCGACCCCGCCACCAGCAAGGGGCCGGTGGAGCGACAGGTGGTGCGCATCGTCACCCCCGGCACCATCAGCGACGAGGCCCTGCTGGACGCGCGCCGCGACAACCTGCTGGCCGCGCTGGCCCATCACCGCGGTCATTTCGGTCTCGCCACCCTGGATATCGGCAGCGGTCGCTTTCTGGTGCTGGAAGTGGACAGCCCGGAGGGCTTACTCGGCGAATTGCAGCGGCTGAACCCCGCCGAACTGCTGGTGGGGGAAGACTTTCCCCACCCGGAACTGCTGCAACAGCGGCGCGGCGTGCGCCATCGCCAGCCCTGGGAGTTCGAGGCGGACACCGCCCGCCGCCAGCTGATCGATCAGTTCGGCACCAAAGACCTGGCCGCCTTCGGCTGCGATCACCTGCCCCTGGCCCTGGCCGCCGCCGGCTGCCTGCTGCAATACGCGCGGGAAACCCAGCGCACCGCCCTGCCGCACATCCGCCATATCAGCCACGAGAACCGCGACGACAGTGTGATTCTGGATGCCGCCACCCGCCGCAACCTGGAACTGAGCGTCAACCTCAATGGCGACACCGACAACACCCTGCTGTCGGTACTGGACACCACCGCTACCGCCATGGGCGGCCGGCTGCTGAATCGCTGGCTGAATCGCCCGCTGCGCAATCTGGCCATCCTCCGGGGACGGCAACAGGCCCTGGCCGCCCTGCGGCTGGACTACGGCTACGAATCGCTGACCGAACACCTGAAACAGGTGGGCGACATGGAGCGCATTCTCGGCCGCGTCGCCCTGCGCTCGGCCCGCCCCCGGGACCTGACCCGCTTGCGCCAATCCCTGGCGGCACTGCCGGGCATCCAGCAACTGCTGGCCGGCACAGCGGCGGAGCGCCTGCAACAACTGGCCCAACAGGCCGGGGAATTTCCCCAGCTGGTGGCACTGCTGGCGCGCGCCATTGCCGACAACCCGCCGGTGGTAATCCGCGACGGCGGGGTGATCGCCGAGGGCTACGACCCGGAACTGGACGAACTGCGCAACCTCAGCAGCAACGCCGGGCAGTTCCTGGTGGATCTGGAAGAGCGGGAAAAATCCCGCACCGGCATCAGCACCCTGAAAGTGGGTTACAACCGGGTGCACGGCTACTACATCGAAATTTCCCGGGGCCAGTCCCACCAGGCTCCGGTGGACTATATCCGCCGCCAGACCCTGAAGAACGCCGAGCGCTACATCACCCCGGAGTTGAAAACCTTCGAGGACAAGGCACTGAGCGCCAGGAGCCGCGCCCTGAGCCGGGAAAAGGCCCTCTACGAAGACCTGATCGAGACCCTCAACGAGCAACTGCTGCCGTTGCAGGACTGCGCCGCCGCCGTCTCGGAACTGGACGTGCTGGTGTGCCTGGCGGAGCGGGCCGACAGCCTCAGCCTGACCCCCGCAACCCTGGTGGAAGAACCCGGTATCGAGGTGAGCGGTGGCCGCCATCCGGTGGTGGAACAGGTACTGGACGGCCCCTTCGTCGCCAACGACCTGCGCCTCAACGAGCAGCGCCGCATGCTGGTGATCACCGGCCCCAACATGGGCGGCAAATCCACCTACATGCGCCAGGCGGCGCTGATCGTGTTGCTGGCCCATATCGGCAGCTGCGTGCCCGCCCGGAGCGCCACCATCGGCCTGGTGGACCGCATTTTCACCCGCATCGGCTCCTCCGACGACCTGGCCGGGGGCCGCTCCACCTTCATGGTGGAGATGACCGAGACCGCCAACATCCTGCACAACGCCAGCGCCCGCAGCTTGGTGCTGATGGACGAGATCGGCCGCGGCACCAGCACCTTCGACGGCCTGTCACTGGCCTGGGCCTGCGCCGTACAACTGGCGGAAAAGGTGCAGGCCTTCACCCTGTTCGCCACCCACTATTTCGAACTGACCGCCCTGCCGGAAAACACCCCCGGCGTCGCCAACGTGCACCTGGATGCCACCGAGTACCAGGACGATATCGTGTTCCTGCACGCCGTGCAGGAGGGTCCGGCCAGCCAGAGTTACGGTATCCAGGTGGCCAAGCTGGCGGGGATTCCCGCGGAAGTCATCGCCCTGGCCCGCCGCGAGCTGGCGGTCCTGGAAGCCGGCGCCCACGCCACGGTGAAGCCCGCCTCCGCCCCGCATCAGCCATTGCAGCAGGAGTTGTTTGCCGACCCGCTGGGCGCTGCGCTGCGCGACGCCCTGGCCGCCATAGACCCCGATGAACTGAGTCCGAAGCTGGCACTGGAACAACTGTACGCACTGAAACAGCTCTGCAAGGGGCGTTGATCTGCCACAAGCCGTGCCTATAAATTCGCCCCGGGTGGTTTAAATACCGGATTTTAATTCTGTATAATGCGCCGCTGTTCCTTTACCCGCTTCACGGAGAACACCCAATGACATTTGTCGTCGGCGAAAACTGCATCAAGTGCAAATACACTGACTGTGTGGAAGTCTGCCCGGTAGACTGCTTCTACGAAGGCCCCAATTTCCTGGTTATTCACCCGGACGAGTGTATCGACTGCGCCCTCTGTGAACCGGAGTGTCCCGCCGAGGCCATCTTCTCCGAGGACGAGCTACCCGATAACCAGCAGGTTTATCTGGAACTGAACGCCGAACTGGCAGACGTGTGGCCAAATATTACCGAGAAGAAAGACGCCTCTCCCGATGCCGAGAAGTGGGACGGCGTCGCGGACAAATTACAGTACCTGGAGCGTTAAGCCTCCTGGCGAGAATAACGTACGGATAAAAAGGCGGCCATGGGCCCACTGCTGTCCCACAGTTTGGGATAAATGAAAAAGCCTGAGTCTGAGAAGTTATAATGTGAGTGCGAACAAACGTTATAATTTCAGAGGGCTCAGGCTTTGTCGCATCATAACACCGCCTTTCATCAATTGCTCAAAC
>NZ_JBFHQR010000044.1:0-15869 GCF_041592135.1 Porticoccus sp.
CCGGAGACCACGCCGGGCATCAAGATCGAGGCGGTCCGCAGTCTCGGTGCCGAGATCGTGCTGCACGGGAGCTCCTACGACGACGCGAAGCGGCGCGCCGACGAGCTTGCCGCCCAACGTGGCCTCGTCTACATCCACCCCTTCGACGACCCGGAAGTGATCGCGGGGCAGGGCACCATCGCCATGGAGATTCTGCGCCAGGTGTCTGGCAACATCGATGCGGTGTTTATCCCGGTGGGCGGCGGCGGCCTCTGCGCCGGCATGGCCGCCTACATCAAATACGTGCGCCCGGAGATCAAGGTGATCGCCGTGGAACCGGACGATGCGGCCTGCCTGGCGGCCGCCATGGAGAAGGGGCGCCGGGTGCGCCTCAAGCACGTGGGCATTTTTGCCGACGGCACCGCCGTGGCGCAGATCGGCAGGGAAACTTTCCGGGTGCTGAAGGACACCATCGACGGCGTGATCACCGTCAATGCCGATGAAATCAGTGCCGCCATCAAGGATATCTTCGACGACACCCGCTCCATCTGCGAGCCCTCGGGCGCGCTGGGGGTGGCCGGCCTGAAAAAATACGTCGAACAGCACAGTTTGAAAGGCCAGACCCTGCTGGCGGTGGACAGCGGTGCCAACATCAACTTCGACCGGCTGCGCTATATTTCCGAGCGCACCGAAATCGGCGAGCGCCGCGAGGCGATCCTGGCGGTGACCATCCCCGAGCAACCGGGCAGCTTCAAGGCCTTTTGCACGGCGTTGAGCAAGCGCAACATCACCGAGTTCAACTACCGCATGGGCGACCCGGAGCAGGCCCATATCTTCGTCGGCGTGCAGGTGACCGGCGATGACGACCGCCTGCAACTGGTGGCCGACCTGACCGGCAAGGGTTACCCGCTGGTGGATATGACCGATAACGAAATGGCCAAGCTGCACATCCGCCATATGGTGGGTGGCCGCGCGGTGGAGGCCACCGATGAAGTGGTATATCGCTTCGAGTTCCCGGAGCGCCCCGGTGCCCTGATGAACTTCCTCAATCAACTGGGCGGGCGCTGGAATATTTCCATGTTCCACTACCGCAACCACGGCGCGGCCTACGGCCGGGTGCTGGCGGGCATGCAGGTGCCGGAGGGGGAGCAAAAGCTGGTTAAGCAGTTCCTCGACGACCTCGGCTACGTGTGGGCGGAGGAAACCGGCAACCCGGCATACAAGTTCTTCCTCAGCTGAAGGGGTGGCCGTGAAGGAATTCGCCGGGGATTTATTGGCTATCGCCCGCGGCCCCTTTCTGCTGCTGACCCCGGCGGTACTGTTCCCGGCAGTTGTTGCCAGTTATCGGTTTTCAGGAGCATTGCCGTGGTCGCTGGTGTTGCTGATTCTGATCGCCGGCCTGGCAGCCCATGTGGCCGTCAATGCCCTCAATGAATACCAGGACTTCAACAGCGGCCTGGATCGGGCTACCGAACGCACCCCCTTCAGCGGAGGCAGTGGTACCCTGCCGGCCAAACCCGCGCGGGCAAACAGTGCCAGGTGGCTGTTTGTGGTGTCCTTTGCGCTGATGGTGGCCATCGGCGTTTATCTGGGCTGGCGGGTGGGGCCCAAAATACTTTCCCTGGGACTGGTCGGTGGCCTGATCATCCTGGCCTATACCCGTTGGATTAACCGCATGCCAATGCTCTGTCTGGTGTCCCCGGGGGTGGGATTTGGCCTGCTGATGGTCAATGGTTCAGGGTGGTTGCTGACCGGCAGCTTCACCGCCAGCGTCCAGGTGGTCGCCTGGATAGTTTTTTTCCTGGTCAACGGCCTGTTGCTGCTCAATCAATTGCCGGATATCGAAGCAGACCGCGCCGTGGGGCGCCGCCAGGTGCCCGTGCTGCTCGGTATCGCCGCCAGTGTGCGCATCTACGGCCTGTTGCTGTTGGGTGCCTACGGTTCGCTGCTGCTTGGCTGCTGGCTGGGGGTGATGCCCGCCACGGCACTGCTGGCGCTGCTTACCCTGCCCTTGGCTGTGGGGGTGTTGCGGCGGCTATGGCATTGCGATGGCGGGCGACAGTTATTGATTCCGGCGCTGGGTCAGAATGTGGCACTGGTGTTGGCGACGCCGATCCTGCTGGGGGTTGGGCTGCTGCTCGGTTAGTCTGTGGCGGCGTTCAGACCCAGGTGGTCGCGCATCAGGCGGTTGAGCTGGCGCTGGTCCATCAGGGGCGGCACCTGTGCCGCATCGATTCCCTGTAGATAAACCGGCACATTGACGCCGGTGTGCACTTCGCCCCGGCCGTTGGGCGGGGCGTTGGTGGCATAGCTCACCGCCATCAGTTCCCCGCTGCGGGTTTTCAGCACCGCGTAATAGCCGGGGGGGTACTGCCTGTTTCCCCAGGCCAGGAAATATTCCGGCAGCGGAATGATCTGCCCCGCCTGGCCGTGGTCGGCGGTGACGATGATCAGCGTGTTGGGGTGGCTGCGGGCAAACTCGCGCCCCGCCTGTACCGCCAGGTCAAAGGCGCGCAGTTCACCGATTTCCCCGCAGGGGTTGCGCCGGTGTGCCTGCTTGTCGATGGCGGCGCCCTCCACCATCAGGAAAAATCCCTTTGCATTGTCGGCTGACAGCCGTGTCAGCGCGGCGGAGGTCATCTCCTTCAGTGTCGGTGTTCCCCGGTGGTCGGGATTGTCAACACAGGCAAAGGGTTCGGAAAACTGTGGTTCGCCCAGCCAGTTCAGCGCAATGGGTTGCGCCCGCCGGTTACCCTCGCCGATCCATTCCACCGGTAGATGACCGGGGGCGAACAGTCCCAGTAATTTGCTGCCGGGGCCCTTTTCCAGTAGCTCACGGCGTCGGCTTAACAGCTTGTATCCCTGGCTGGCGGCGGCCTTTTGCAAATCAGTGCCTTTACTGGATTGGGCAAAATATCGTTTGCCGCCACCCAGCAAGACGTCGATGTTGGCAGCAAGCAGTTGCTCGGCAATGGAGCCCTTGCCTCCCCGGCTGTGCTGATCTGCCATGCACTGTTGTGTGGCCGCAGCGTAACCAATGGCCTTGGCCATGTCGGCGGGACTCTGGCAGCTGCGGTGCGCGGTGTGGGCGGCAAAAGCCGCCGGGGTGGCATCGGTGAGGCTGGCGGTGGATACCAGTCCGGTGCGCAAGCCCGCCTTTTGGGCCGCTTCCAGAATGGTGCTCTGGTCTTGATCGGTGGTGGCGCTGGTGGCAATGCGGCCGAGGCTGGTGAGCTGGCCGGTGGCCAGGGTCGTGGCGGTGTTGGCACTGTCGGCCACATAGCGGAACTGGCCCGGATCATCCTCGCGCACTGTCTGCACCCGCGCCGAGCTGCGCAGCGGCAGTTGCTCCATGGCCAGGGCGCCTTCCGCGCCGTACAGGTAATTGCGCGCCAGGGTGACCTGGTGCTCGTCCATGCCGTCGCCGATAAACAGGATAACGCTGGCGGGCGGCTGTTCAGCAGCCAGTGACAAGGTCGCCGTCCATGCCAGCAGCAGTGGGGCGACCCTGGCTAAACGGCGCATCGCTGTAAGCGCTTTATTCGGTGGGCAGCTTCAGCAGGTCGCCGAGCTGGCGGATCTGAATCGCATCGATACCGGAACCGGCCAGGGCATCGGAAATCACCACCAGCCGGTCTTCGGGAGTGAATTCGGCCCGCTCGATGAGAATGTTGGCGGCGGTGGCCAGGGTTTTTTCCGGGTCCTCGCTGAAATTGATGCGGAAGCTCAGCACGTTGCGGTTCAGCACCAGCTGGCGGCGGGTGCGGCTGTCGTTGGTGAAGGCGCAGATGATGGGCGTCTGCGGGTGACAGTTGGTGACATAGCTGGCCATGCGCCCGCGTCGGGTGGGCACGATAATCGCTTTGGCCTGTATGGATTCCGCCAGTTTCACCGCGGCGGCGGCGATCTCTTCCTTGTCGTTCTTGAGAATCAGCCCATCGGTAAACCGCAGGCCGGGACTCTGCTCAATAGAGCGGGCGATGCGGTCGAGGATTTCCACGCATTTGACCGGATATTTGCCGATGGTGGTTTCGCCGGAGAGCATGATGGCGTCCGCCTCTTCGTAGACGGCGTTGGCCACGTCGGTGACTTCTGCGCGGGTCGGGATGGGGTTTACAATCATCGACTCCAGCATGTGGGTGGCGACGATGACCCGTTTGCCCTGTTGGGCGCAGAGGCGAATGATGCGGCGCTGCACCCGGGGCAGTTTCTCGATGGCAATTTCCACGCCCAGGTCGCCCCGCGCCACCATCACCCCGTCAGAAACCGCGACAATCTCCTCGAGGTTCTTGACGCCTTCCTGATCCTCAATCTTGGAAATGATCTTGATTTTGTCCGCTTTGTCGCCCAGCAGTTCGCGCAGTTGCAACACGTCGGCGGCGTCGCGCACGAAGGACAGGGCGATAAAATCCACTTCCTGTTCAATGGCAAATTCGATATCGCGCTTGTCTTTCTCGGTAATGGCCGGCAAGTTAACGCGGATGCCCGGCAGGTTCACATGGCGCTTGCTCTTCAGCACGCCGCCATCCACCACCCGGCAGCGCATCACCCGGTCTTCCTTGCTCAGGACTTCCAGGTTAATCAGGCCATTGTCCACGGTAATCTTGTCACCGATCGCCACATCATCGATCAAATCTTCGTAGTTGATACGGATGGAGCTGGCCTCCACATCGTCCTCGCCACGGGCCACCACGGAAATTTCATCCCCCTGTTTCAGATCCAGGTCGTTTTTAATGTCGCCGGTGCGGATCTCCGGTCCCTGGGTATCCATCAGTACCGCGATGGGGTGATTGACCTTTTTGTTGAGGGTGCGGATGGCCTTGATCACCTTGGCGTGGGATTCGTGTTCGCCGTGGGACATGTTGAGGCGCACGATATTCATGCCGGCATTGGCCAGCTGTTCCAGCATTTCATAGGACTCGGTGACCGGACCGATGGTGCAGATAATCTTGGTTTTGCGCATAGTGGGCTGCTTCTTAAGCTGTTACTTGTGAACCTGGGACAGGACGGGCCTGGATGACCTGGCGCTCTGTCACGATCGCGTGCAGCGGAATATCCCAGGGTTGCCGGGCAATACTATCAGTTTCCTGGCAGCTGTGGGCCAATCCGATCAACAGCGTACGCCGTCCGAGCCGGCTCAGGGTGCGGTCGTAAAAACCGGCCCCCATGCCCAACCGGTTGCCCTGGCGGTCGAAGGCCACCAGCGGCAGCAGAATGATATCGATGGCGTGCAGCGAGGCGATTGAATTGCCCCGCAGCGAGGGTTCGCGAATGCCAAAGCGGTTGGCCACCAGGGCATCGTCCCGCCGGTGGCGAACAAAGTGCAGGCGATTCTGTTTCAGGGGGTGCAGCACCGGCAGGTAGCAGTGCTTGCCCGCGCGCTGGGCTATTCCCATGGCGAACTGCGGGTCGATTTCCCCGTCATTGGCCAGGTAGAAGGCGATGCGCTGACGGTAGCGAAAAGCGGGGAGGCGACAGAGCTGCTCGGCGAGACCGTTGCCGGCGTGTTGCTGCTGCTGCCGGGTCAGGGCGCGGCGGCGTTTGCGCATCAGGCTGCGAATGGCCTTGTTGTCCATGGACGCTGGGTTACCTGGGAGCGATGAAAGTTGGGATGTCCCCGGTGGTGCCGCTGTCAACGTGGCCTTGAACCGTGAAGTTCAAGGTGGCGGCTACAGCGGTACTTAAGGCTTTCCGTCGTGCGGACATGCACACCGTACCGTCTTGTAACCTCCAGGTTACAGATTATCGGCTCAAGGACTTGTCAACTGGCAAGCACCCCAGGGCGTTGGGGGATTATACCCCAGACCGGGGTTAAAAGGACGTGGTCTGTTCGAAACCTTCCAGCGCGGCGGACAGCTTGTGGTCCAGCCGTTGAAAGGCTTCATCGGAAAGGCTGTTGCCGGCGGCCTGTGACTCCAGCTTGGAGAGGTCATAGGTGAGGTTCAGCGCCGCCATCACGGCGATGCGCTCCAGGCCGATGACGCTGCCGGAATTGCGGATCGAGCGCATCCGCTCGTCCAGGGCGCGGGCCGACTGCAGTAGGGCGTCGCGCTCTTCCGTGGGGCAACTGACCTGGTATTCCTTGTCGAGAATGCGGATGTTGACGGTCTGCTGGTTCATCGGGGTCAACTTTCGTTGTTGAGGTTTTTCAGGCGCACAATCATGTGCTCCACGCGGTTGCGGGCCAGTTCATTTTTTTCCAGCAGCCGGCTGCGCTCCCGCAACAGGCTCGCCTCGCGCTCCCGCAGGGACAGGTTTTCTTTTTGCAGGCGTGCGCAAATATTGATCAGTCGATCAATCTTCTGTTCGAGGGTATGCAAATCGTCTGACATTGCCGTGGCCGTGGATTGTCCTTCACGGCAACTATATTGTGCTGCAACTGAGCGGTCAATCATCCTTATGATGTTTCGAGATAACTGGCCTAGCTTCTTGCTGAAATAGGATTTTTTATTCACACCTGTGCAGCGGGATGATTGGTGTGTGGAAGGGTGATAGGATTCCGATTCTTTCTAGCCTGGAATGCAGGGTTTACCATGGATTTTAATGACATTGCCGACGGCTTTGTACTCGCCAATCTGCCGGGCAGTCCCTCGGAGCTGCACGGCATGCTGTGCGGCCGGATCTGCGGCGGCCAGGGGGCCGAGGATGACCAGTTGATCACACTGCTCGCCGAGATGCTCGATGAAGCGCCGGAGCGGGTGGAAGACCTGGGCGACATGTTGCCGCAACTGTACGCCTATTCCCGAGAGCAGATCTGCGGCGATGGCTTTCAGTTTCAGCCGCTGCTGCCCGACGACGACATTGAGCTGAACCAGCGCCTCGAAGCGCTCGGCGACTGGTGCCAGGGCTTCCTGTTTGGCCTCGGCAACTCCGGCCTCGCGGGCGAGACCGATCTGGCGGGGGATATCGCCGACGCCCTGCGCGACCTGGCGGCCATTTCCCAGATCGGCATGCTCGAGGAAGAGGACGAAGAGGACGAAGTCAGCTATACCGAATTGGTAGAATATGTCCGGGTGGCGGTATTGCTGGTACATGCGGAGTTGAGCGTACCCCGCGGCGAGCAGTCCCGAACGCTTCACTAATTTATCGGGTCGCGGCGCCATTGAGCAGCGGCGCCCCCATTGAGCAGCGGCACCAGCGGCCCAGCGAGAGACCACAACAGCCTATGATCAGCAGACAGGAATTTGCCCGGCGCCGAGAAACTCTCATCGAGCTGATGGCGGAAAACAGCATTGCCATCGTCACCGCGGCGCCGGAGCGGGTGCGCAACCGCGATGTCCATTATCCCTACCGCCAGGACAGCGACTTCTACTACCTGACGGGCTTTCCGGAGCCCGAAGCGGTGCTGGTGCTGGTGCCCGGCCGGGCGCAGGGCCAGTTCCTGCTGTTTTGTCGCGACCGCAACCCGGAGCGGGAGATATGGGACGGCTATCGCGCCGGCCCCGAGGGCGCCTGTGCCGAATACGGTGCCGACGACGCCTTCCCCATCGACGATATCGACGACATCCTGCCGGGGCTGCTGGAAGGCCGCGACCGGGTCTATTACGCCATGGGCAAGGACCCCGCCTTTGACCGCCACCTGATGGACTGGGTCAACAGTATTCGCGCCCGCGCCAGAACCGGGGCGACGCCGCCCGGTGAATTTGTCGATCTGGACCACCTGCTGCACGAGCTGCGCTTGTTCAAAAGCAGCGCCGAGCAAAAAATCATGCGCACCGCCGGGGAAATTTCCGCCCGCGCCCACCGCCGTGCCATGCAGGTGTGCCGCCCCGGCATGTACGAGTACCAGTTGCAGGCGGAAATCGAACACGAGTTCGCCATGGCCGGTTCGCGCTTTCCCGCCTATGGCTCCATCGTCGGCGGTGGCGCCAACGGCTGCATCCTGCATTACGTGGAGAACAGCGCTCAACTGAAAGACGGCGATCTGGTGTTGATCGATGCGGGCTGCGAGTTGCAGCACTACGCCTCGGATATCACCCGCACCTTCCCGGTCAACGGCAAGTTCTCGGCGGAGCAGAAGGCCGTCTACGATGTGGTGCTGCAATCCCAGTTGGCGGCCATCGAGGTCTGCAAGGTGGGCAACCACTGGAATGATCCCCACCAGGTTACCGTCGAAGTGATCACCGACGGCCTGGTCGATCTCGGCCTGCTCAATGGCGAGCGCAACGAACTGATCGAAACCGGCGCCTACCGGGATTTCTATATGCACCGCGCCGGCCACTGGCTGGGCATGGATGTGCACGACGTCGGCGACTACAAGGTGCACGACGAGTGGCGGGTGCTGGAGCCGGGCATCTACATCTCCCCGGACAATCAAAAGGTGGACGCCCGCTGGCGCGGCATCGGCATTCGCATCGAGGATGATGTGCTGGTCAGAACCAAGGGTCCGACGGTGCTGTCCGGCGATGCCCCCAAGACCACCGGGGATATCGAAGCCCTGATGGCCGATAAATAGATAGATGGCGGGTAACTAGATTGCAGGCCAATAGCGTGCGGGAAAGTAGCGTGAGCACCGAGCGACGAGATTCAGTGGATATTGCCATTGTCGGCGGCGGCATGGTGGGCGCCAGCCTGGCGCTGTTGCTGTCGGCCCTCAACCCCAAGTGGCGCATCCGGGTGATCGAGGCGGTGGCACTCGAGCAGAGCGGCCAAGCGGCGCAACCTGTCCCGGTGCAACCCAGTTTCGATGCCCGTTCCACGGCGCTGTCGCAAAGCAGCCGGGAGATTTTTGAGCAGTTGGGCCTGTGGGCGGACCTTGCCCCCGGACTCGCGGCGATCAGCCAGATTCATGTTTCCGATCGCGGCCATATGGGCACCGCGCGCCTCCACGCCGCCGAGCAGCGGCTGCCGGCCCTCGGCTATGTGGTGGAAAACCGCTGGTTGGGCAGCGTGCTGATGCAGGCCCTGCAACGGGCGCCGAACGTGGCATTGCTGGCGCCGGCCAGTGTGGTCGCGGTGGTGCCGCGTCGGGACGGCGTCTTGCTGTCGCTGGAGACCAGCGGGGCTGCTGAGGGCGGTGACGGGTTCAGCCCGTTTTTGGCCCGGCTGCTGGTGGTGGCGGACGGTGCCCAGTCGCGCACCCGCGATCTGCTGGGCATTTCTGCCAGCAGCAAGGATTACGGCCAGGTGGCGATCATCGCCAATCTGTCCCTGCAGCAGGATCACGGCGGTGTCGCCTACGAGCGCTTTACCGATCTGGGTCCCATGGCCCTGTTGCCGCTGTTGCCCCTCGACGGCGAGCACCGGGCGGCGCTGATCTGGACGCTGCCGCCGGAACGGGCCGCCGCCATGCTGGCGGCAGATGACGCGGCCTTTCTCGCCGAGCTGCAACAGCGCTTCGGCCACCGGCTCGGTCACTTCCAGCGGGTCGGCAGCCGCCACAGTTATCCCATCCGGCTGATTACCAGCGATGAACAGGTGCGCCGCCACGTGGTAGTGGCGGGCAATGCCGCGCACTCCCTGCATCCGGTGGCGGGACAGGGCTTCAATCTGGCCCTGCGGGATCTGGCGGTGCTGGCGGAGGTACTCGGTGAAACCGTCGCCGGTGACGAGGCCATCGGCGATCTGCCGGTACTGCAGCGCTATCTGCAGCGCCAGCAGGCCGACCAGCAACAAACCATTTTACTCAGCGACCTGTTGCCCCGCGTGTTTGGCCTGGATGCCGCGCCGGTGGCGCTGGCCCGCAACATGGGCCTGCTGGCGCTGGATGCGGTGCCGCTGTTGCGGCAGCAGTTCGCCCGCCTCGGCATGGGGCTGGAAACCCGTGGCACCGACCTGCAGCGAGGTGTTGCCAATGACTGATCACCAGTTCGATATCGTGGTGGTCGGCGCCGGCATGGTGGGCGCCAGTTTTGCCGCCCTGGTGGCGGGATCGGACTGGGGGCAAACCCTGCGCATCGGTGTGCTGGAAGCCAGCCCGTTTGCGATGCCGGATCTCTCCGATAGCTTTGATCCCCGGGTGGTGGCTCTGACCGCCACCTCCCGCCAGTTGCTGGACCGCGTGGGGGTGTGGCAACAGATCGCCGACCGGCGCGCCTGCCCCTACCGCCGCATGGCGGTGTGGGAGGCCGATGGCACCGGCCACATCGAATTCGACTGCGCCGAAGTGCGCCAGCCCAACCTCGGCCACATTGTCGAAAATGCCCTGATCGTGCAGGCGCTGCTGCAGCGGCTGGGACAGCTGCCCAATGTGACGCTGCTGTGCCCGGCCCAGGTAACGGGGCTTGAGCGGGAGGCCGACAGCCAGGCCGTGATTATTCGCCTGGCGGATGGCGGCAGCGTCGCCACCCGGCTGTTGGCCGCCGCCGATGGCGCCCACTCCAAGGTGCGCGAACTGTGCGGCCTGCCACTGCGCCAGTGGGATTACGGTCACCAGGCCATTGTCACCACGGTGACCACCGAGCGGGAACACGGCTACACCGCCCGCCAGCGCTTTCTCCCCGAGGGGCCGCTGGCATTCCTGCCGCTGCGGGATGAACAGGGCGATTGCCACCACTGCTCCATCGTCTGGTCCCAGCAGCCGGAAAAGGCCGCCGAGTTGATGGCGCTGGACGATGCCGCCTTTTGCCGGGCGCTGACTCGGGCCGGTGATCACTGTCTGGGTGAAGTGGTCGCCGTCGATAAACGCTATGCCATTCCCCTGTGGCAGCGCCATGCGGTGGACTACGTACTGCCCGGCGTGGCCCTGCTGGGGGATGCCGCCCACACCATCCACCCGCTGGCGGGCCAAGGAGTCAACCTCGGCTTTCAGGATGTGCTGGTGCTGGCGGAGGAAGTGCAGCGCTCGCTGTCGCGGCAGCTGTCCCCCGGTGAGCTGAATGGCCTGAAGCGCTACCAGCGCCGCCGCAAACCCCACAATCTGGGCATGATGGTCACCATGGAAGGCTTCAAGCGCCTGTTTGAGTCCCGGGGACTGCCCCTGCGCCTGCTGCGCAACGACGGCCTGAAGCTCGCCAACCGGCTGGGTCCGATTAAAAATCGCCTGGTTCGCCAGGCGATGGGCCTTGGCTGACCGAAAGCGCTGTTGCCAGCTCTTTAGTTTGGGCGCATTCGGGTTTAAAATCCCCGCAGTTTTTGACCGCTAATCTTGAGGAAGCCACCATGAGCGAGACCCCTTCTGACCTGAAATACGCCAGCACCCACGAATGGGCTCGCGACGAAGGTGATGGCACTGTGACCGTGGGTATTACCGACCACGCCCAGGACGCCCTCGGCGACGTGGTCTATGTGGAGCTGCCCGAGATCGGCGCCATCGTCACCGCCGGTGATGAAGCGGGGGTGGTGGAATCGGTGAAAGCGGCTTCCGATGTCTATGCGCCGGTGTCCGGCGAGGTGATTGCCATCAACGAGCTGCTGGAAAATGCCCCGGAAACCATCAATGACTCCCCCTACGACGACGGCTGGTTCTACAAAATCAAAATGTCCGAGCCGGAAGAGCTGGACGACCTGATGGATGCCGAGGCCTACGCCGACGCTTCCGGCGACGACTGATTCGTCCGGTTGAAACATCAAAAAGGGGCTGCCATTGGCAGCCCCTTTCTTTTGCCGGTAACTAATGTGCCGGTACGTAATGGTCGCTCAGGGAGTTAAGAGCCCTCAGCGGATAAAGAGCCTTCAGCGGATAAAGAGCCTTCAGCGGATAAAAAGAGCCCTTATTTGTTTAACAGCCTCGCCGCCTCCATGGCAAAGTATGTGAGCACCCCATCGGCTCCGGCGCGCTTGAAGCACAGCAGCGATTCGAGAATGATCTGCTCGCGATTCAGCCAGCCATTCTGGAACGCCGCACAGTGCATGGCGTATTCGCCGCTCACCTGGTACACAAAGGTGGGGGCTTTCAGTTCATCCTTCACCCGCCGCACCACATCCAGGTAGGGCATGCCCGGCTTCACCATGATCATGTCCGCCCCTTCCTGCAAATCCAGGGCGCACTCGTGTAATGCTTCATCGCTATTGGCCGGGTCCATCTGATAGGTTTTTTTGTCGCCGCCCTTGATGTTGGCGGCGGAACCCACCGCATCCCGGAACGGGCCGTAATAGCTGGAGGCGTACTTGGCGGAATAGGCCATGATGCGGGTGTTCACATGGCCGTGCTGTTCCAGAATATTGCGCACCGCACCGATGCGACCATCCATCATGTCCGAGGGTGCCACCACATCGGCACCGGCCGCGGCGTGGGACAATGCCTGTTTGATCAGGGTTTCCACGGTGATGTCGTTCAGCACATAGCCGCTGTGCTCGTCGATAATGCCGTCCTGGCCGTGTACAGTGAACGGGTCCAATGCCACGTCGGTCATCACCCCCAGTTCCGGCACAGCATCCTTGATCGCCTTCACCGCCCGCTGGGCCAGACCGTCCGGATTGTAGGCCTCTTCCGCCAGCAACGTCTTGGCGGACTGCGGCGTCACCGGGAACAGCGCCACCATGGGAATGCCGAGGTCGGCGATCTCCCGGGCCTGTTGCACCAGCAGGTCGATGGACAGTCGTTCGATGCCGGGCATGGAGGCCACCGCCTCGCGCTGGCCGGAACCCTCCAGCACAAACACCGGGTAAATCAGGTCGTCGGGGGTCAGCACCGATTCGCGCACCAGGCGGCGGGAAAAATCGTCGGCGCGGTTGCGACGCAGGCGGGTGGCGGGAAAGGGTCCGCGATTGTGGCTGAAACTCATGGCTGCTCCGGGTTTGCTAAGCCTGAGGATAATAGGTGGGATGGGGCGGTTAATCAATTTGTTGCAACGGCAGTCACCCGGCAGCGGTTGCGAGCCCTGACAGGGAGTGGAATACTTGTGCCAATTGCGAGGGAAGGGCGGTCATGTGCGGCAAGCCCGCCACAAACCAAGGGAATGGTGATGACGATATTGCAAAACAACCCTATCGAACCGGCAACGAATTCAGCTTGCCAGCTTTTTTTGTCCAGCAGACTAAACACGACCCTGATAACAGATTTTGGAAATCTGGTGGTGTATAGATTGTTGTGGAAATCAACGTGTTACGGAAGACTACGGGTGCCAGCATAATATATTACAGTGGCCGCCTTTTAATAATTATTATGAGGCCGAAGGCCTCATTAACAGACTGTTAAGCTTCTTCAAAATCGGAGTAATAAATGGCTAGAAGAAAATCTCCTCCCGTTAAAGAAAAAATACCATTGGAGTTGGCGGCTCCAAGAGAGGAAGCAAAAGAAAAGCTCCAAGCTAGGATTGAGCAGGGTAAATCGTTGCACTCGAAACCGATAAATACACCGCAAGAGCTAGATGCCGAAGAAAAAGCATATGAAAAGTGGGATTCTTTCAATAAAGAGCTTCTAAAGCGATTGTTTACTTCAGATGAGCTATGCGAGGAATACAGTCGTTGGGTAGGTGGCGCTGTAATGATGATGAGAGAGCGCTACTTTAGTGAGAAGGTGTCTGAGCACCAAGAAGAAATAGACGAGAAAATACACCGATTAGACTCCGTCATTGAAAGGCTTGAGCTGATCCCCGAATCAATATCAATTGAATCATCTTTGGTTAATAAGATAGAACCAGCAGCCCCTCTTGATAAATCGAAAATATTTATCGTTCATGGCCATGATAACGAGGCGAAATTGGAGGTTGCTAGGTTCATAGAACAAATAGGATTCACGCCGATCATTCTCCATGAGCAGGCCAGTGGAAGTAAAACGATTATTGAGAAAATTGAGTCTTACTCAGATGTAGGTTTTGGCATCGTTATTTATACGCCCTGTGACATCGGAAAGAAAAATAGTGATGCAGCTTCTTATCAGGGGAGAGCTCGCCAAAACGTGGTGTTTGAGCATGGGTTCCTAATTGGCAAGCTTGGTCGATCTCGAGTTTGCTCGCTAGTGAAAGGTGATGTGGAAAAACCGAACGATATTTCGGGCGTGGTGTACACATCAATGGACGGTGGGAGCTGGAAAATTGAACTGGCTAAAGAGCTAAGAGCCGCAGAGTACCCGATTGATATGAATAAAGTAATTTAAGCTTAACAAGCGGCTCCACGCAGACACCCAAACCTACGCTGCTTTTGTGGGTTTCGCTGCGCTCACTTTACCACAAAAGCCTCTCCGGTTTGGGCGCTGGTGAGCCGAGCGTTGAGGCTGTAGAAAAACCCCTTTTTGGATGATGTTTTGATAACATTGGCGAATGCATTAAGGAGCGATGCCGATGCCAAAATTCAAGCCCTACGATTACAACCAAAGCGCGATGGTGGTCATCAATTACCGGGACCAGCTTCAGCCCGGCACCTTCGAACACGCGCTTCATCATCTGATTGATAACCGACTCGATCTCTCCATTTTTTATCCCAATTATCAGAACGATGCAGGAGGCCGCCCGGCCTATGATCCCGCGATTCTGTTAAAAATCATTCTATTTGCGTATTCCAAAGGCGTGACATCGAGCCGTGCCATCCAGTGGTGCTGCGAAACCAACATTATCTTTAAAGCACTCTCCTGCGATACGGTGCCGCACTTTACCACCCTTGCCAGCTTCGTCAGCAGTTACCCCCGGC
This sequence comes from Porticoccus sp., assembly GCF_041592135.1. GTDB lineage: Bacteria > Pseudomonadota > Gammaproteobacteria > Pseudomonadales > Porticoccaceae > Porticoccus. The sequence goes on from NZ_JBFHQR010000044.1 coordinate 14,488, forward strand.
AGATAGAACAGTTGTTTGAGCAAATTCTGCTGGTGTGTCATCAGCAAGGTTTACTGGGCAATGAGCTGTTTGCCATTGATGGCTGCAAACTGCCATCCAACGCCGCCAAGGAATGGTCGGGTACGTTGAAGGAGCTGGCACAGAAGCGGGAAAAACTCAAGCGGCAGATTCGCCACTGTCTGAAGGAGCATCGCAAGCTGGATAAAGAGGGCGATGATGCGGCGAGCCAGGAACGGGTGAAGCGGTCGCAGCAAACCCTCGACACACTGGACGCGGCGTTTGAACGGATTGACCAGTTCCTAAAGACGGCAGCCCCAAGGATGGGGCAAGGTAAGCGACCCAAAGAAGTCAAAAGCAATATCACCGACAATGAATCGGCGAAGATGACCACGGGCAAAGGGACGATACAGGGCTATAACGGTATCGCCGTGGTCGACAAGAAACATCAGGTCATCCTGGATGCCCAGGCCTTTGGCGAAGGCCAGGAACACCATGCGCTCAGGCCGGTATTGGAAACGGTGAAAGTGCGACTCAACACCTTGGGTATCCGCAAGGACATCTACAGAGGCCGCTATAAGCCCATCATCACCGCCGACACCGGCTTCGCCAATGAAGCCAATATGACCTATCTCCACGACAATCGGGTTGACGCCTATATTCCGGACAATCAGTTTCGTTCTCGCGACCCGAAATTCCAGGCCCAGAAAGCCAAGTACGGCAAGCGCCACCAACACAAGCCGGACAGCCAAACGCGCCAGCTGATCCCGGCGAGCGAGTTTGACTTTGATCCCGTTGGCATGACCTGTATCTGTCCGGCGGGCAACAGGCTCAGCTTTCGGGGTGAACGAACTGACGAGTACGGGAATCCCAAGGCCCACTTTGAAGGGCGGTTATTGCAGTGTCGGCACTGTGAGATAAAAGCGCTCTGCATGCAAAATCCCTCGGCGGCGGATCATCGCAAGGGGGCTGGTCGTCAGGTATCGTTTATCCTGGCAGGGAAGCGAAGGCCCAACCACACCGACTGGATGAGACATCGCGTTGACAGCGACAGGGGCAAACAGATTTACGGCCACCGCATGTCGGTGGTGGAGCCGGTGTTTGCCAACATCACGACAAACAAGCGTTTGAACCGATTTGGATTGCGTGGCCGACAGAAGGTGGATGGGCAATGGAAACTGTATTGCATGGTGCACAATATTGAGAAGTTAATGAATTATGGAAACATAGCGGCCTGAGGGTGCAGGGATCAGCCGCTTAATGTGTGTTGTGCAGCAATACATTTTAATAATACTTGAATAGCAAAAACCGATGAGCCATGACATGGAAAATCAGAAGATGGGAAGTGTGATCTGGCTAAAATGGGTTTTTCTACAGGCTCGTTA